>NZ_JAHIDY010000027.1:0-95601 GCF_018732265.1 Pseudomonas sp. TAE6080 | reverse complement strand
GACCCCCTCAACGACTGCCTGCATGCGCCGTGCGCTGGCGTGGTGATCCATGTTGCCCGTACCGGCCACGCCCTGACCATCCGCGCCGACAATGGCGCCGAGGTACTGCTGCACGTGGGCATCGACACCGTCGAACTGCAAGGCGAAGGCTTTGCCTTGCTGGTCAAGGAAGGTACGCGGGTCAGCAACGGGCAAGCCCTGGTGCGCTTTGACCTGGACCGCATCGCCCGCCAGTGCAAAAGCCTGCTCAGCCTGATCATCCTCACCAATGGCGAACAGTTCGAAGTGCGCCCGGTGGCGTTGAATACAGTGAAGGTCGGCGAGGCATTGCTGCGCATCGTCGCGCGTCAGGCGGGCGTCGTGCAGGCCGCGGTGGCCGACACCTCCCAGGCACATGCCAGCGCCAGCGTGCGTATCACCCATCGCGGCGGTTTGCATGCGCGGCCCGCCGCCCTGATCCGCAAGACAGCCCAAGGCTTCAGCAGCCAGTCGCAGTTGCACTTCGCCGGCAAATCGGCGTCGTGCGCCAGCCTGATGGGGTTGATGGGCCTGGGCATCGGTGAGCAGGACGAGGTACAGGTCACTTGCCTGGGCAAGGATTGTGATGCGGCGTTGCAGGCACTGGTCGCAGCGTTATCCGTCGCCATCCACGAAGCAGGGCATGCCCCGGTGATCGTCGCGGCGCGCCCGGTCAACCGCGAAGCCGGCGTATTGCAGGGTGTCTGCGCCGCTCCTGGCCTGGTCTGCGGGCCGCTGTTCCGGCTCAACACCATCGAGTTACCACAAGACCCGGGCAACCATGCGCGCGATGAGCAATTGCAGCGTCTGGACAGCGCCCTGGAACAGATACGCGGTGAAATCCGCAACACCCTGGAGCACGCCCGCCAGCGCAAGGCCGTCGAGGAAGAAGAGATCTTCGCCGCCCATCTGGCCCTGCTGGAAGACCCGACACTACTGGACGCCGCCACTGGCGCCATCGAACAAGGCAGCGCCGCCACCCATGCCTGGCGCGATGCAATCCAGGCCCAATGCGCGGTGTTGCTGGCGTTGGGCAAGCCGCTGTTTGCCGAGCGCGCCAACGACCTGCGGGATTTGCAGCAACGAGTACTGCGCGCGCTGCTGGGCGAGGCCTGGCAATTTGAGTTGCCTGCCGGCGCCATTGTCGTCGCCCATGAATTGACTCCCTCGGACCTGCTGCAACTGAGCGCGCAAGACGCGGCCGGCATCTGCATGGCCGAAGGCGGCGCCACCTCCCACGTGGCGATCCTGGCCCGGGGCAAAGGTTTGCCGTGCGTAGTGGCATTGGGCGGCGAAGTGCTGGATGTACCGCAAGGCCAACGGGTGGTGCTGGACGCTGCCAATGGCCGCCTCGAACTGCACCCTGACGAGGCACGGCACGCTGAAGTCCATCAGATCCGCGATGCGCAAAAACTCAAGCGCCAGCAGCAACAGACCCTGGCCCGGACGCCGGCCCAGACCCTCGACGGCGTGGGTGTCGAAGTCGCCGCCAATGTGGCCTCCAGCAGCGAAGCACAGCTTGCCTTTGCAAACGGCGCCGACGGCGTTGGCCTGCTGCGTACCGAATTCCTGTTCGTTGACCGCCACACCGCGCCCGATGAACAGGAACAACGCCTGGCCTATCAGGGCGTGCTGGATGCCATGGGCGACAAGTCGGTGATCATCCGCACCATCGACGTCGGCGGCGACAAGCAACTCGATTATCTGCCGCTGCCCGCCGAGGCCAATCCGGTGCTGGGCCTGCGTGGTATCCGCATGGCCCAGGTGCGCCCGGAACTGCTCGACCAGCAACTGCGCGCACTCCTGCAAGTCAGCCCGCTGGCCCGCTGCCGGATCCTGTTGCCGATGGTCAGCGAAGTCGACGAGTTGCTGCACATCCGCCAGCGCCTGGATGAACTGTGTGCCGAACTGGAACTGACCCAACGCCCGGAACTGGGGGTGATGATCGAAGTGCCGGCCGCCGCGCTGATGGCCGAACAACTGGCCGAACATGCGGACTTTTTGTCCATCGGCACCAATGACCTGTCGCAATACACCCTGGCCATGGACCGTGACCACGCCGGCCTGGCCGCCCGGGTCGATGCCTTGCACCCGGCGCTGTTGCGCCTGATTGCCCAGACCTGCGCAGGCGCGGCGAAGCATGGCCGGTGGGTCGGTGTGTGTGGCGCCCTGGCCTCCGACCCGCTGGCCACCCCCGTGCTGGTTGGCCTGGGGGTGCGCGAGCTGTCCGTGAGCCCGCCACAAATTGCCGAAATCAAGGATCGCGTGCGCCATCTGGACGCCGCGCAATGCCGGCAACGCAGCCAGGAATTGCTCAACCTGAGCAGCGCCAAAGCCGTTCGCCAAGCCTGTCACCACCACTGGCCGTTGAGCTGACAACAACAAGAAAAAGGAGACTCGCCATGTACCAACTGTTTATCGAAGGCCTGCAACGCCTGGGCCGTGCGCTGATGCTACCCATCGCGATCCTGCCGATTGCCGGCCTGCTGCTGCGCCTGGGTGACACCGACCTGTTGAACATCGCGGTGATGCACGATGCCGGGCAAGCGATCTTCGCCAACCTGGCGCTGATCTTCGCCATCGGCATCGCCGTGGGTTTTGCCCGCGACAACAACGGCACCGCTGGCCTTGCCGGAGCCATCGGTTACCTGGTGATGGTCTCCACGCTCAAGGTGATGGACAGCACCATCAACATGGGCATGCTGGCCGGGATCGTCAGCGGCCTGATGGCCGGCGCGCTGTACAACCGCTTCAAGGACATCAAGCTGCCGGAGTACCTGGCGTTCTTCGGCGGGCGACGGTTTGTGCCGATTGTCACCGGGTTTTCGGCGGTGGGCCTGGGGGTGATTTTCGGGCTGATCTGGCCGCCGGTGCAGCACGGCATCAATAGCTTCGGCGTGCTGCTGATGGAAAGCGGCAGCCTCGGCGCCTTTGTGTTCGGCGTGTTCAACCGCTTGCTGATCGTCACCGGCCTGCACCATATCCTCAACAACATGGCCTGGTTTGTATTCGGCAGCTTCACCGACCCGGTCACCGGCGCGGTGGTCACGGGCGACCTGACCCGCTACTTTGCCGGCGACCCGAAAGGCGGCCAGTTCATGACCGGCATGTTCCCGGTGATGCTGTTCGGCCTGCCCGCCGCGTGCCTGGCGATGTACCGCAACGCCCTGCCAGAGCGGCGCAAGATCATGGGCGGGATCTTCCTGTCGATGGCCCTGACCTCATTCCTAACCGGGGTCACCGAGCCGATCGAATTCGCCTTCATGTTCCTCGCGCCGTTCCTGTACCTGCTGCATGCGTTGCTCACCGGGTTGTCGATGGCCGTTACCAACCTGCTGAATATCCACCTGGGCTTTACCTTCTCCGGTGGGTTTATCGACATGGTGCTGGGCTGGGGCAAGTCCACCAATGGTTGGCTGGTCTTCCCGGTGGGCCTGGCTTACGCGGTGATCTACTACAGCGTGTTCAACTATTGCATCCGTCGCTTCAACCTCAAGACCCCTGGCCGCGAAGATATCCAGGTGGTGCAGGCCGAAGCGATGAGTGATAACCAGCGGGCCAGTGCCTATATCCGTGCCTTGGGCGGTGCTGACAACCTGCTCAGCGTCGGCGCCTGCACCACCCGCCTGCGCCTGGACATGGTGGACCGCAACAAGGCCGTGGACGCCGAGCTCAAGGCCCTGGGGGCGATGGCCGTGGTGCGCCCGGGCAACGGCGGCAGCTTGCAGGTGGTGGTGGGGCCGATGGCCGACAGCATCGCCGATGAGATTCGCTTGGCCATGCCGACCGCAAGCAACGCATCGGTTACCGCCGCCGTCACGAAACCCCAGGCGCACACCTTCGCAACACCCGAAGCCGAACAGTGGCTGAGCGCCCTGGGTGGCAGCGACAATGTGCTGCAGCTGGACTGCGTTGCCATGAGCCGCATTCGCCTGCAACTGGCCGATGACAAGGCGCTGTCGGAGCCGCAACTCAAGGCCCTGGGTTGCCAGGGTGTGAGCCAGCTGGAAGGCGGTATCTGGCACCTGCTGGTGGGTAACTCAGCCCAGGGATTGAGCGCTGCGCTGAAGGCATTGTCGAGCCGAGATCCGATCCGCACCGGCGTCTGACCCCTACTTATCTACCGCCCTTGCGAGGGCACCGCTCCCCATGCTGATGGCTCTTACCCTCAGCATGGAGAGCGTGCCTGTGAGCACTACACCCACATCCTTTGAAGACATCGAAGACTCCCTTAACCAGATTGGTCATCATCTGCTCAACGTCGAAGCTCCGTTGCTGCCAAAGCAGAAATCTTCTATCGAACTGGCCTATCTGGAACGCCTGAACGGTATCCTCAAAACCTACCACCAGCAGCTTTTCCAGAAGAGTCGAACACTCTATCAATCACTGGAGCACAGCGATCTGGCGACCCCGGAAGGCCAGGCTCAACTCGCCACGCTCAAAGCCACACTCAATACTCAGTTGCAGCGCCTGGATGACTACGAGCTAGTCGGTGGCAAAGCGCGCAAATCCTTCATGACCTTTGAAGCAGGATTTTCCGCCCTGACCCACGAGGCAGCTCTCGGCACCCAGGATCGCCTGTTACACCCACAAGAACACGCGACGCTCAAACGTGTCCCCCTGGGATTGGTCCTGCGCCCGGGCCTGTACGCGCTGACCTTCAGCTATCAGGACCGCACCCTCGAACTGGCCGGAGCCTTTGTACTCACCGAAAAATCCATCCCGGTGGTGGCCAGCCTGACGTCAACGCAGGCAGTCGGCGCAGTGATGTTGTTCACCCCAACGCGAGGGATCGAGACATTCGACTCGCTGGCTGAACTGAACGCTCACCTGCTACAGAACATGGAAAGCGCCGTCGAACATAACGCATTCATGAACCTGCTGCCCGTGCGCTATCGCGCCTTGTCGCCAGGGGCAATCTGGCCGCTGGAACTGTCGCCCATCGACAGCGAACCGCTGTTTGAACACACCTACAACGCCGTAATCAACAAACGCACAGAGGACGTCGAGCGAGCCCTGAGCCTCGCGGACAACCCAAACCAAGATGTCAGACAGTTGCTCAGCGCCCTCGACCGGGCAATCGAAGCCGCCCTGCCCGACCTCACTCCACGCCTGGCGTGGCGCGCCCAACGCTTGCTGGAGCGCTACTTGCGTCTTAGCGCCCCAGACTGGTACCGCAGCGCCAGCGAAGCCCGCCGAACCGCACTGGCCGGGCACCTGGCGGACTACAACGAAGCCCGCCAGAACCTGCTCGACCTATTGGGCCCGGTCACCACCCCTGAAACCCTGGCCCGCTATCAACTGCTCGAACGACTGAGCGACGACCTGGATATCCACGACTTGACGCCGGAGCATCTGGTAATCAACACCCGTCGCTACGTCTCTCCCATCGGCGAATATGAACACAGTCGTACTCTGATTGACCTGGCCCTGCGCGGGCTGCAAGCCGGTGATGAACAGGCGGGCTCGGACTTCCTGAGTAAAACCACGCTCACCTATCAAGAGGCCCCACTGCCCGAGGCCTACAAAGACCTGACTGTTGCCTGGCTAGTGCAATTGCTCAGTACCTTGCAGCCGCGCATCGACTTTGCCGACGTGCAACAACAGATGCATGCAAAACCCGAAACCAGCCACGCGATCGAACAGATGCTCGACCAGCGGATCAACGCGCTGGCCTATACCGCCCTGCTTCAGGGCCACCTCAGTGAAGATGACTTCCAGTTGGTGCAGAACCTGCGCCAGGGCACCGACCCCCGTCTGAGCGCTGCCACCCTGTCGTTGCACGAAGCCCAGTTGCAGGATATGTGGGTGCTGCGCCAAAGCGATGCCAGAGGTGCGATCACCCGTCTCTTACTGTGCACTCCCGAAGCGCCCCGCGAGCAGCAATTCCTGGCATTTGACAGTGAACTCGCCTGCCAGCACCACATCCTCGGCTGGAGCCTGGACAATGGCTCCACACAACCCCCAGGCACCCTCACCGACTATCTGATCAAGCGGGTCGCCCTGCGTTTTCGCGGGGCAATGAAGCGGGTATTGACCGGCCTGAGCTTCAAGTTCCACGACCAGGAATACAAAGAGATAGGCTTTGGCAATATCGGCAGCCACGCCACGTGCCTCAAGGCGATGTCGGCCCATGTGCTGGCGACCCGCATCGACGACTATGAACTCAGCACCCCGAGTTGGTATCGCTCCGCCAGCGTCGACAACCGCCAGAAGCTATTGAAGCTGGCCGAAGACGGTGAGGGTGCGCTGCTCACCTACAATGAATTTCCGTTGTCAGACGCCCAGTTTCCAAGCTTTACCCACTACCTGCATGACCAGGCAAAAAAACGCCTCAACGACTTGCTGGGCCGCCCCCGGAACGATGTCGACCCCGACACCGTGTGGGCCTTTTCACCGCCGTCACTGCTCGGCTCGCTCACCCCGCCGCCCCTGACTTACACCCAGCTGTACCGCGACGGCTACGCCGATGGCGTGGGTTTTCTCGACGAGAAATTCTCGCGTGCTGCTCGTTTCAAAGGCCCACCCGGCGTTAACCTGAGCCAACTGAGCGCAGAAAAAGTCGCACGTTCGGTCACCGGCACCTGGGTCGGCGAGCGCTATATCAACGAGATCAAGACCCGCTTGCTCAACGCAGGCAGCGCCGACTACGCACTGCGGCGCAATGCCACCTTGAGCATCACCCAGCACCAACTGCAGAGCGCCGCCCTGGAGTGCCGGCTGGTGGGGCATATCACCGGGGTCGACTGGGCGTGGTTGCAGCGCAGTATCGTGAGCATGGACGACACCGCCGTCGAGACCCGTAGCACCTACGCTATCCATCGACTGCTGGTGGATGGTGAATGGGTGATGGGCAGCTTCCTCTTCAGCCATGGCGATTTTCCGACGTTGCTCTACACCCCAAACGCACCGGACGGCATCAGTTTTCGCGAAGCGCGGTTGTTCAATTACCTGTTGAAAAAGATTCCCCGCATGGTGGGCTATTTCACCCTGCGGGTTGGCGCCCAGTCCCAGGTGCGGGTCCGTGCCTTCCTGGAAAACGCCAAGGCCCAATTGCCAGAAGACCTGAACAAGACCGACATCAGCCCGGTACGCTATGACTCGACCCACAGGCAACCCCCGCTTCAGGATCTGCGCCAGGCCCTGTACGACATGCCGTTGCAGCGCAAGATCGACGATGTACAAGGCTCCACGGTCAATCGCAACCAAATGATCAGCAGCATCCTGTGGAACTGTGTGGAGTGGGTCACCGCAATTGCCACCGCGCCGTTTCCCAGCCTTAGCCTGAGCCTGGGCATGCTGCTGGCATTCAAGGACGGCATGCTGGCCCTGCACGCGTATCAGCAGGGCGATACCGGCGCCGCGCTAGAACACTTGATCGGCTACGTGCTCAACAGCGTCGGGGCCGCTGCCACCGATCTGCGCCCAGCCCTGGTTTCGCTCAAGCAGTTTGCAAAGCCGCCCCTGCGCCAGATCGCCAGGAGCCACGCAGCACCGAGCGCAGCGGTGAAGCTGGTGCAGTCCCTGCAACCCAAGCCCCTGGTGCTGGCCAATATGCAAGCGGTGCTGTTCGAGGGCCAGTCGCTGTGGGCCAAAACCGTCCCGGACCCAATCGGCCGCTACCTGTTGTACCGGCTGGATCCTGTCACCGGCAGACTGGTCTCCACCACTCGGGTGGCCGCGCCAGATAGCCAAGGCGTGTGGCGCCGCACCGGGGTCACAGGTGGCGCGCCCAAGTACGAAAAACTGCCCGATACCCCAGAGCCGCTAATACTCTATGAGATGCCACAGCGTTATGCCCGGGATCTGGGGAAAACCCTCAACCCGGATACACGGGAGCAGTTACTGCAGCACACTGATGAGTTATTGGGCTCCGCGGGGGTGGCCAAGAACATACTCGCCCTCGACCTCAACCCACTGCGTGCGGTTTACCTGCAACAGGTCGAACGCCTGAGCACTGACGCCCAGGACTTTTTCACCCAACTCGCGCCACTACCGGCCCGCGCCGCCCCCCTGGCCGTTGACGCCGGCACCTCATTCTCGCAACTGATCGCCAGTGACGCTTTCAGCGGCAACAAAAACCTGATCATTGGTGCAATACCGGGCTCCATCGCCAGTAAACAGCTGCTGATCACACAAATGGATGCCTTGATCAGCAACGGCTTCAAACACTTGTACATCGAGTACCTGCCCGCCGATGTATTCCGCACACGCTTGCAGCGCATGCATCAGGGCAAAACCTGGAAAAACATTCGCCAGCATCTCAAAGCGGTCGACAAGGGCTTTGGTCTTGCCACGGACGCCGAGTATTCCTACCTCGCTCTGGTGCGCAAGGCCAAGGACAAGGGCGTGAAGATCATGGCCCTGGACGCCTCAACCTCCTACCTGCTGGACGATTTTCTGCAAGTGGGCGACACCTCGCCGACCACCCCGCGCAGCAACAGCATCAGGAATTTCTACTCCCATAAAGCTATCGAGGCCGATGCCCTCGGCGAACAGGATGAACGCTGGGTGGCCCTGGTGGATCACAGCCGCCTGCGCACATTCGAGGGCACGCCGGGCCTGGCGGACCTGCAACAGGCGGTGGCACTGCGCGTAGAGGATGTGGCGGCGGGCCAGCCGGTGGGCCTCTGGGTCGACACACCCGGCGCCATAGCCGGTGACCCGTTAGCCAAGGGCGACTACCGGTTGGCCCTACACACCACGTACAAAGCCCCCGAGCAGGCCGCGTCTGCCAGCGTCGCCCCTGCGGCGGCCGGGACACATTACAGCGACTACGAGATTCCCCACGCCTTCCGGGACAGCATCAGCCGGCAAAGCGGCTCCTACCGCGGACTGGACAGTAACTACACCTCTCAGGTCGCCGACGAACAACGGGCCTTCAGGGTCTTCCAGAACACCCGCGAGCGCCTCAGTAACGATGCGGCGGCTTACCTGGAGCAGCATGTCCCGCCAGCAAGGCCCGCCCCCGCCACCCTGGGCGCGCCGATCACCCCACAAGCGCTGCTCGAAAGCGTCCGGCACAGCAAATTTTCGGGGTTGGTCCTCGGTGAAGCACGCCAGGCACAATCGAGCAAGCGCTGGCTGCGCGACCACATGAAAAGCCTCAAGGAACAGGGATTCAAAACGCTGTATATGGAACACCTGCTGACCGATATGCATCAGGAGGAGTTGGATCTGTTCCTGAGCACCCAGCACTTGCCGGACAACCTCAAGCGCTACCTGACCACCCTTGATCGCAGCCAGATGCCACTACACTACAACGGCAGCGATACCTACAGTGAAGTGATCCAGGTCGCGTCCAGGCATGGTCTGCGCATCCGTGCCCTGGACTGCACAGCCAGCTATAACGTCAAGGGCCTGGAGGACTATGATCTTGCACGCAAGCAGATGTTCAGTTACTTCGCGTCCAAGGTGATCCAGGCCGACCAGGCCGCGCACGGCTCGCACAAATGGGTGGCCTTTATTAGCGGCGCCCACACCAATACCAACCTGGGGGTGGCCGGGCTCGCGGAACTGCAAGGTGCAGTCAGCCTGCATGTCCGGGATACCGCCCCGGCGCTAGCGCAAAACATTCGCCCGGGGGCCTGGGAAGTTTCGGTCTCGGGCATAAAGCCGTTCAGGCGGGCGTTACGCAGCGACTTTATCCTCGACGCCGGCGTGGAAGGCATTCGCGCGCCAGCATCCTTTGTGCCGGTGGACCGACGCCGATTGAATCGCGTAGGCCTGTACCTGATCGATCGCCCGTCGCCTTCGCAGAACAACCTGCTGCACCACTCACGCAGCGGCGAAATCGTGTCGACGCCGATCAAGGTCGACCATGACGGCCTGCTCTATGTCGAACGCTGGGAGTCGATGCGGGGCAAGCGCTTCAGCTACGAAGAGACTTTGATCAGCGCCCTGGAGGCAGAGGTGGGGTTAAAACCCGCGCCAGTGGTAACCAGACTTTGACTTTGGCGACCTGAGAGGCAAAAAACCCGCTGGCCAATCTGGCCCAGCGGGTTTCTTGTTCTAGCTGCCAGTGGATCAGAAATCCGCCAGTTGCCATACCTCATAAGCCGGTGTCTCGTAGGGATGAGTCAGCTTCAACGCAGCGACTGCCGCCACGATCAACTCATCGGCCACCACCAGCTCAACCTTCCATTCTTCAACCACCTCAACCTGGCCCACCTGCCCGATAAACGGCTGACTGCCGTCCAGCGCGCGGAATTGACCCCGGCCCAGCACTTGCCAGGCGCAGCTGTCGTAGTCGCCGATGCGCCCGCCGCCGGCTGCGAAGACGGCGGTTTTCACCGCCTCCACATGGCTGTCGGGTACGAAGAAGGCGAGCTTGTACACCGTCTTAGTTCACCCACACACGAGCGTTGCGGAACATGCGCATCCACGCGCCGTCTTCGTTCCACTCTTCCGGGCGCCACGAGTTTTGCACGGCGCGGAACACACGCTCCGGGTGCGGCATCATGATGGTCACGCGTCCGTCGCGGCTGGTCAGGCCGGTGATCCCGCGCGGCGAGCCGTTCGGGTTGGCCGGGTAGCTTTCGGTGACCTTGCCATGGTTGTCGACGAAACGCAGGGCCACGGTGCCGGACAGATCGGCTTCGAGCAGTGCTTCTTCGCTTTCGAACTCGGCATGGCCTTCACCGTGGGCAATGGCGATTGGCATGCGCGAACCGGCCATGCCCTGCAGGAAGATCGAGTTGGACTCCTGCACCTGCACCATGGCCACACGGGCTTCGAACTGCTCGGAACGGTTGCGCACAAAGTGCGGCCAGAACTCGCTGCCCGGGATCAGTTCGCTGAGGTTGGACATCATCTGGCAACCGTTGCACACACCCAGGGTGAAGCTGTCGCTGCGCTCGAAGAAACCCTGGAACGCATCGCGGGCACGGCTGTTGAACAAGGCCGACTTGGCCCAGCCTTCACCGGCACCCAGCACGTCGCCGTAGGAGAAACCACCGCAGGCCACCAGGCCTTTGAACTCGTTGAGGTCAACGCGACCGGCGAGGATATCGCTCATGTGCACGTCGATCGCATTGAAGCCGGCGCGGTCGAATGCAGCCGCCATTTCCACCTGGCCGTTGACGCCCTGCTCACGCAGTACGGCAACCTGTGGGCGAATGCCTTTCTTGATGTAAGGCGCGGCGATGTCCTGGTTGACGTCGAAGCTGAGCTTGGTGCTCAGGCCCGGATTGTCTTCTTCCAGGATCACGTCGAATTCCTGCTCGGCGCAGTCGGCGTTGTCGCGCAGGCGCTGGATCTGGTAGCTGGTCTCGGCCCACTGGCGTTGCAGCAGGCGGCGCTGGCCTTCGAACACAGTATCGCCGTTGAAGACAATGTTGATCACGCCGTTGTTGATCGGCTGGCCGACCACCGCCACGCAATCGCCCAGGCCAGCAGCGCTGAACTGTGCGAGTACGTCCGGGGTAGCGTCCTGGCGAACCTGGATCACGGCGCCCAACTCTTCGTTGAACAGGATGGCGGCGATATCGGCAGACGTTTCCGCCAGGCCGTCGAGGTTCAGGCTCAGGCCGCAGTGACCGGCGAAGGCCATTTCGACGACGCTGGTCAGCAAGCCACCGTCGGAACGGTCATGGTAGGCCAGCAAGTGACCGTCGGCATTCAGGCCCTGGATCACCGCGAAGAAGGCTTTCAGGTCTTCGGCGTCGTCGACGTCCGGTGCCTGCTTGCCGAGCTTGCCGTGGGTCTGGGCGAGGATCGAGGCGCCCATGCGGTTCTGTCCACGGCCCAGGTCGACCAGGATCAGGTCGGTGGTGCCCTTGTCCATGCGCAGTTGCGGGGTCAGGGTCTGGCGGATATCGGTGACCGGTGCAAAACCGGTGACGATCAGCGACAGCGGCGAAGTGACGCTCTTGTCGGTGCCGTCTTCGTTCCAGCGCGTGGCCATGGACATGGAGTCCTTGCCCACCGGGATGGTGATACCCAACTCAGGGCACAGCTCCATGCCCACCGCCTTGACGGTGTCATACAGGCGCGCATCTTCACCCGGGTGACCGGCGGCAGACATCCAGTTGGCCGACAGCTTGATGTCGGACAGCTTGCCAATGCGCGAAGCGACGATGTTGGTGATGGTTTCACCAATAGCCATGCGGCCCGACGCCGGGGCGTCCAGCAGGGCCAGCGGGGTACGCTCGCCCATGGCCATGGCTTCACCGGTGTACACGTCGAAGCTGGTGGCGGTCACGGCAACGTCAGCCACTGGAACCTGCCATGGGCCGACCATCTGGTCACGGGCAACCAGGCCGGTGATGGTGCGGTCGCCGATGGTGATCAGGAAGCTCTTGCTTGCCACGGCCGGGTGGTGCAGCACACGTTCGATGCTATCGGCCAGGTCCAGGGTGCTTGGGTCGAAATCATCGCCCAGCTCGGCTTCACGTACCGCCGAACGGTGCATGCGCGGGGCCTTGCCCAGCAGCACTTCCAGAGGCATGTCTACCGGGCTGTTGCCGAAGTGGCTGTCGGTGACCGTCAGTTGCGGCTCGGCAGTGGCTTCGCCGACCACCGCGAACGGGCAGCGCTCGCGCTCGCAGATGGCCTGGAAGCGTTCGAAGTCCGCCGGGCCCACGGCCAGTACGTAGCGTTCCTGGGATTCGTTGCTCCAGATTTCGTGCGGGGCCATGCCCGGCTCGTCGTTTGGAATGTTACGCAGCTCGAAACGGCCACCACGGTCGCCATCGTTGACCAATTCCGGGAAGGCGTTGGACAAACCACCGGCACCGACGTCGTGGATGAAGCTGATGGGGTTCTTGTCACCCAACTGCCAGCAACGGTCGATGACTTCCTGGCAGCGACGCTCCATCTCTGGGTTTTCGCGCTGTACCGAAGCGAAGTCGAGGTCGGCCGAGCTGGTGCCGGTGGCCATGGAGGAAGCCGCACCGCCGCCCAGGCCAATCAACATCGCCGGGCCGCCGAGCACGATCAGCTTGGAGCCGACCAGGATCTCGCCTTTCTTGACGTGTTCTTCACGGATGTTGCCCATGCCGCCGGCCAGCATGATCGGCTTGTGATAGCCGCGCACTTCGTCACCATGGGGGGTGGTGATGGACTGTTCGAAGGTACGGAAATAACCGGTCAGCGCCGGACGCCCGAATTCGTTGTTGAACGCGGCGCCGCCCAGCGGGCCTTCGATCATGATGTCGAGTGCGGTAACAATGCGCTCAGGCTTGCCGTACGGCACTTCCCATGGCTGTTCGAAGCCAGGGATCTGCAGGTTGGACACGGTGAAGCCGGTCAGGCCCGCCTTCGGCTTGGCGCCACGGCCGGTAGCACCTTCGTCGCGGATTTCGCCGCCCGAGCCGGTGGCTGCGCCCGGGAACGGGGCAATCGCGGTCGGGTGGTTGTGAGTCTCGACCTTCATCAAGATATGCACCGGTTCCTGCACCGCGCCGTACTGGCGGGTCTCAGGGTCCGGGAAGAAACGGCCGGCGACGCTGCCGACAATCACCGAGGCGTTGTCTTTGTAAGCCGACAGAACGCCTTCGCTGTGCATCACGTAGGTGTTCTTGATCATGCCGAACAGGCTTTTTTCCTGGCTCTGGCCGTCGATATCCCAACTGGCGTTGAAGATCTTGTGACGGCAGTGCTCGGAGTTGGCCTGGGCAAACATCATCAGTTCGATGTCATGCGGGTTGCGCGCAAGGCCAGTGAAGGCGTTGACCAGGTAGTCGATCTCGTCTTCGGCCAGGGCCAGGCCCAGTTCGGTGTTGGCCTTCTCAAGGGCGGCGCGGCCACCGCCAAGCACGTCAATCGCGGTGAGCGGCTTGGGCTCGGCGTGGCTGAACAGGCCGGCAGCCTGTTCCAACTGGCTGACGATGATCTGGGTCATGCGGTCATGCAGGCTGCTGGCGATCAGCTCGGCTTCGGCATCGCTGAACTGGCCAGCCACGTAGAAGGCAATGCCGCGTTCCAGGCGCTGGATGCTCGACAGGCCGCAGTTGCGGGCGATATCGCTGGCCTTGCTCGACCAGGGCGAGATGGTGCCGAACCGTGGCAGAACCAGGAACAAGCGGCCAGTCGGCTCTTGAACAGGCACGCTGGGACCGTACTTCAGAAGGCGTGCCAGCACTTGCTGTTCGTCGGCGGTCAAAACGCCGTTGACGTCGGCGAAGTGAGCAAATTCAGCGTACAGGCCTGTAACAGCTGGAACCTTCTGGCTCAGTTGCTCAAGGAGTTTGCTGTGGCGAAAGGCAGAAAGGGCAGGAGCGCCGCGCAGGATCAACATCTTCGGGACAGCCTCGGGAAGGGGGTGTGCTTTGAGGCCGTGCATTCTAGCGTAAACCGCTGCCAACGGCACCCGAAACGGTACGACTGGCCGCTGCCGAACGTCAGTTGGCACAGATTGCACGGTATCGCGGCGTTTTCCAGGGCATCCGGCGCAGTTATTTTAACCGTCATAATTGCGCCCCAGGCCACGTTTCTGCGGGCTGCAGCACAGTTTCGCCAGCGCTAGCAGACCTGTCCCGTGCTGTCGATATATGGCGCCGGGGGCCGTTTGCGTATACTGCGCAGATGTTCTCCCCAACTGCTTTGCGCCCGCGATGCGCCAAATGGCTCATCGCCACCGGACTCTTCCTGCTGCTCAGCGCCTGTGTTGATAAGCCCAGCACGCTTGAGCGAATCAAGGAGGATGGCGTATTGCGGGTGGTTACCCGAAACAGTCCGGCCACCTATTTCCAGGACCGCAACGGCGAAACCGGTTTCGAATACGAACTGGTCAAGCGCTTTGCCGACGACCTGGGGGTGAAGCTTGAAATCGAGACCGCCGACAACCTCGACGACCTGTTCGGCCAGTTGGGCAAACCCAACGGCCCGGTCCTGGCCGCCGCCGGCCTGGTCAGCAGCGAACAGCGCAAACAACAGGTGCGCTTCTCCCATGCATATCTGGAAGTCACCCCGCAGATCATCTACCGCAACGGCCAGTCCCGCCCCACCAACGCCGCCGACCTGGTGGGCAAGAAGATCATGGTGCTCAAGGGCAGTACCCACGCCGAGCAACTGGCCGAGCTGAAAAAGCAGAATCCTGCGATTGAATACGAAGAGTCCGACGCCGTTGAGGTGGTCGACCTGCTGCGCATGGTCGACGAGGGGCAAATCGACCTGACCCTGGTCGACTCCAATGAAGTGGCGATGAACCAGGTGTACTTCCCCAACGTACGGGTCGCATTCGATCTGGGCAACGCCAGCAACCAGAGCTGGGCCGTGGCTGCGGGTGAGGACAACAGCCTGCTCAACGAGGTCAACAGCTACCTCGACAAGGTCGAGAAGAACGGCACCCTGCAACGCCTCAAGGATCGTTACTACGGACATGTCGATGTACTGGGCTACGTCGGCGCCTACACCTTTGCCCAGCACTTGCAGCAGCGCCTGCCCAAATACGAGAAGTTCTTCAAGACCTCGGCCAAGGAAGAGAAAGTCGATTGGCGGCTATTGGCAGCCATTGGTTATCAGGAGTCGTTGTGGCAACCGACGGTCACCTCCAAGACCGGCGTGCGCGGCCTGATGATGCTGACCCAGAACACCGCCCAGGCGATGGGCGTGTCCAACCGCCTGGACGCCCGGCAGAGCATCAAGGGTGGTGCCAAGTACCTGGCGATGATCAAGAGCGAACTGGACGACAAGATCCTTGAACCCGATCGCACCTGGTTTGCCCTGGCGGCCTACAACGTGGGCGGCGGCCACCTCGATGACGCACGTAAACTGGCGCAAAAAGAGGGCCTGAACCCGAACAAATGGCTGGACGTGAAGAAAATGCTACCGCGCCTGTCGCAGAAGCAATGGTACAGCAAGACCCGCTACGGCTACGCCCGGGGCGGCGAGCCGGTACACTTCGTGGCCAACATCCGTCGTTACTACGACATCCTGACCTGGGTGACCCAGCCGCAGTTGGAGGGCAACCAGGTGGTGGAAGGCAACCTGCATGTGCCGGGCGTGGACAAGACCAAGCCTGCCGAAGACAGCCCGCAGTTGTAACCTCACCTTCCAAACACCACATGGGTTTTGTGCTGTCCTACAGGCCGGTGAGCAGATGCACAGTCCCACCCGTCAACACCATCACCGCCACAACCCCCGCCGCCTTCAGCGCCGTCTCATCCACCCGTGCCGGGTCCTGTAACTGCACGCGGATCCGCGTCAATGCCACCCGCTGTTGTGACTTGAGATTATTCGCCCCACCCAGCGCACTCAGCACCGCCGGCGCCAACAACCCATCAGCCGCCGGCTCGGCAAGCACCGTTTCGGCGACCAGATCCGGGGTCAGGGCTTTCCAGAACGCCTGCTGCAATTTCTCGAACATGTTCAGTTCTCCACAACCAATGAGGTTTCGACGGTCGCTGCGTGGTACTGGCTCAGGGCCTCGCGTACTTGGGCGGCCTCTTCCAGGTTCAACACCTGATGGGCGATCAGTTGGCAGTCGGCCAGGTCCAGGTCACGCACCGTGGCCTTGATGCTTGGGATCAGCGGCACGCTGACGGACAATTCGTCGACTCCGAGCCCGATCAACATCGGCACCGCCAGGGTTTCAGACGCCAGCGCGCCGCACACGCCCACCCACTTGCCATGGGCATGGGCGGCCTTGACCGTGGTGGCGATCAGGCGCAGCACCGCCGGGTGAAAGCTGTCGGCCTGGCTGGCCAGGCGCGGGTGGTCGCGGTCCATGGCCAGGGTGTATTGGGTCAGGTCATTGGTGCCAATAGAGAAAAAATCCACATGGGGCGCGAACACATCCGCCATCAACGCCGCTGACGGCACCTCGATCATGATGCCCAGCTTCGGCAGCTCGGCAAGCCCCAGGGCCGCCGCCTCCTCTTCCAGGATCCTGCGGGCCTGGCGCAGTTCCGACAGCAGGCTGACCATTGGCAACATGATATGCAGCCGCGCCAAACCGGCACTGGCGAGGATCGCCCGCAATTGTTCACGCAGCAATTGCGGGCGCTCCAGGCACAGGCGAATCCCGCGCAGGCCGAGAAACGGATTGGTCTCGGCGTCCATCGGTACATAAGCCAGCGGCTTGTCGCCACCCACATCGAGGGTGCGCACCACCAGATTACGTTCAGGGCCCAGGGCGCGGGCAATGGCGCTGTAGGTGCCAGCCTGCTCCTCGGGACTGGGCGCGCGGTTGCGCTCCAGGTAGAGAAACTCTGAACGCAGCAGGCCGACGCCTTCACCGCCGAGGGTCAGGGACTGCTCCACTTCCTGCAACGAGGCAACGTTAGCGGTGACTTCGACGTGATGACCGTCGCGGGTGGTCGCCGGCAAGGCAGCCTGCGCTACGTCACGCTGACGGCGCAGCACGTGCTGTTTGCGCGCGGCTTCCAGTTGTTCGATCTCGGCCAGGTTCGGCGCCAGGTGCAGCTCGCCTTTGTCGGCATCGAGCAGCACCTGTTTGCCGTTGGCCAGCGTCAATACCTGTGCCGGTGCCCCACAGATGGCCGGCAGGCCCAGGGCACGGGCAAGGATCGCCACGTGGCTGGTGGCACCGCCGCCGACGGTGACAAACCCCAGGACCTTGTGCGTATCCAGGCTGGCGGTTTGCGAAGGTGTCAGTTGTTCGGCAATCAGGATCGCGCGCTCAGGCAGGTCCCATGTAGTGTCCTGGACGCCCAGGATCAGTTTCAATACGCGCTGGCCGACATCGGCCAGGTCCGCCGCGCGCTCGGCGAGCAAAGCATTGCCCAGGCCCTGGAACAGTTCGGCGGTGGCCACCGTGGCGCTGTTCCAGGCAAAGGCAGCGCTCTTGCCTGTGGCGAGCAAGTCGTGGGCTTGTTCGAGCAGGGTCGGGTCTTCGAGCAACTCCTGATGGGCCCGGAAGATCTCGGCCTGGGCACTGCCATCGGCCTTGGCTTGCAGGGTTTGCAGCGCCTCGGTTGCAGCGCGCAGGCCGCGCTCCAGCAGGGCGCGCTCGACCTGCTCTGCGCCACCGAATTCGGGAATACTCAGCTGCGGCTCAGCCACCTGCACCACCAGGCCAAACGCCGAACCGGGCGACGCACACACGCCGCGCAACACAGTCGTCGACGACGACGGCGCGACCGGCTCAACCACCTCGGCCACCACCGCGACGGTTTCGCCACACCCCTCCAGCAACAGCGCGGCCAACGCCTGAATCGCCGCCGCCGCATCCTGGCCCGCTGCGCTGACTTGCAGGGTATCGCCCTGCACCGTCTGCAACGCCATGATCGCCACCAGGGACTTGGCGTTGGCGCTCTGGGTTTGCTTGTGCAGGCAGATGCTCGCCTTGAACCCCTTGGCCGCCTGCGCCAGCACCGCCGCCGGACGGGCATGCAAGCCGTTGGCATTGGGCAGCGTCAGGGGCTTGGAGAACAGGGCGTCGCCCTCTTCATCATCGTCATCAGCAGCGCGTGTGACCGGCGTCACACGCAGCAATGGTTGACCGGCCTCAACCAGTCCGGTGTCCTCCGCCAGCAGCACAAAGGGCTCGCCGCTGACCACCAGCATCAAGGTCAACAAACTGCGGGCATTAAGCGCGATGAAATCGGCATCGAATTCAATCAATGGCTGGCCTGCCTCAACCCGCCGGCCTTCCTCGACCAGACGGGTGAAGCCCTTGCCCGCCAGGTTCACGGTATCCAGACCGATATGCATCAGCACCTGCACACCGTTGTCGTCCGTGATACTGACCGCATGACCACTGCCCTGGACATTGCTGATCACCCCGGCCAGCGGCGCGCAGAGGGTCTGCGAAGTGGGATCGATACACACACCGTCGCCAATCAGGCGGCTGGAGAACACCGGATCCGGCACCTGGTCCAGGGGCAACAGCACGCCGGCCAGGGGCGCCAGCAGTTCCAGGGGTTGAGTTATGGTCATGACATCACCTGCTGTTTGGTTCTGTAAAAATCATGGGGCGGATGCAAATTCCAAGGTGACGAATATCCAAATGTGGGAGCAAGCCTCCCACATTCAATCCGCGTACGACCGAGGGATTACTTCCACCAGTATTCGACCTGCACACCGAAGTTGGAGCCATGCCGCGCAGTGCCATAAGAGCCGCTGTCGGACAGCGCCGAGCCCGCCGCCAGTTCATTGGCCGCACGCTTGGCCGCTTCGTTCCAGGTGGCATAGGTGTAGTACAACCGCACTTCCGGCCGCGCCCAGAAATCCGGGCCTTTGGGCGACCAGGTCGGAGCGAAGGTAAATTTGCTGAGTTTGCGCGTGCCGCCGCTGGCGTCTACCTGATCGTGGCCCAGTTCGGTGACCAGCTTGAACTGTTCGCTGATGGCATACGCCGGGCGCACACCGATGGACATCCAGGTCTGATCCTGGCTGCCGGGACGCACGTCTTTTTGGTACACCGCCTCGACCTGGCCGCCAAAACGCGGCGTCACTTGCCAGTCGAAAAACTCCACCGCACGGTAGCTTTTGCTGCTGCGTTCCAACGCCGTATTGCCGGTGTAACCCAGGCCGGTGCCCGGCCCTTCGCCGTACTGCAGGGCAAACTTGTTCTTGCCGCCGAGGAATGGCTTTTGTACATGCTGGGCGGTCAGCGCCCAGCCGCTGTGGGTGTCGCGGCCACCGGCCTGTTCGATGTAACTCAGGCCCAGTTCCAGCTCGCCGCCGGGGTTGGTCTTGAAGCCCGCCACGTTGAAGTCATGCCGAGTGGCGTATTCCTTCTGGTACAGGTTGTCCTTGCGCGACAGGGCGTAGCTGTATTTCAGGTCGCCAATCAGCACGTCCTCGATACCGCCGCCGGTGGCGCTCTGGTTCCAGTAGTAGAAGTCGGAAATATGGATGTCATTACGTTTGTAGTAGCGCCGCCCGGCCCACAACGAGCCGCCGTTGAGGCTGGGCATGTTCGACCACTGCGCATACATCTGCGGCATGCGCGCCGAGCCGTTGTTTTCGCCCTGGAACTTCAGCTCGCGGTCGTACTTGTTGTACAGCGAGGCCATGGCATCGACGCTGAGCACCGAACCGTCGTCGAGGGTGAACAGGTCCTGGCGCAACTCCAGCTCAGCGTATTGTTCACATTCGTTGCCCAGACGATATTTGGATTGGGCTCCCGGCAATTGGAAACATTGCTGCGGGCCACTGCCGGTCGAGGTGCCGGCGCCACTGCGCAGATAGCCCGCGAACTCCAGGGCGTGTGCGGCAAACGGTACGCTTAGACAAGATGCGACGAGACCCAGCTTTATTGTTGTTTTCATGAAGCGCTCCTTTTTTCTTATTGTTTGTAACGCGATTCTGTAGGAGCGAGCTTGCTCGCGAAAATCGTCAACGATGACGTGGGCAGTCCGGATGCACGCGGCGCTTTGAAGTTTTTCGCGAGCACGCTCGCTCCTACAAAAAGGGGAATGTCAGTCGCTCAGGTGCAGCACAAACGATTCATACGGCCGCAACGTGAGCGTGTCCGTGTACGACGAGCTGTCGGGGTAGTTGCTGATCAACAGGCGTTGCCCGCCCGCCGCGCTGATGATGTTGTCGGGCAGCTGGATTTCGCAGGGCTGCCCATAGAAGTTGTTAAGCACCAGCAGGCGCTCGCCATGGCCTTCGCGCAGATACACCCAGACCTTGTGGTGATCCAGCAGCAACTGGCGGTAAACGCCCGCCTGGATCAGCGGCTCAAGGCGCCGCAAGGCGATCAGCGCACGGTAGTGATGCAATACCGAATCCGGATCATCCAACTGGCTCTGGACATTGATCTGCGCCGCATTGGCCGGGATGCCGATCCACGGTTCAGCGCTGCTGAAACCGGCATTGGCCTGGCTGTTCCACTGCATCGGCGTGCGGCCGTTGTCGCGGGACTTCTGCATGATCGCGGCCATGCTCGACGCCACGGACTCACCGGCATCGCGCTTGAGGCGATAGATGTTCAAGGTCTCCACATCGCGGTACTGCTCGATGGTGTCGAAGCCCGGATTGGTCATGCCCAGCTCTTCGCCCTGGTACACAAACGGCGTGCCCTGGAGAAAGTGCAACGCGGTGGCGAGCATCTTGGCCGAGACCACGCGGTACTCGCCGTCATCGCCAAACCGCGAGACCACCCGTGGCTGATCGTGGTTACACCAGAACAGTGCATTCCAGCCGCCGCCGGCCTGCATGCCCAACTGCCAGTCGGAGAAAATCTGCTTGAGTTGCAGGAAGTCGAAGTCGGCACGCACCCACTTTTGCAGGTTGGGATAATCGACTTTCAGGTGGTGAAAGTTGAAAGTCATCGACAGCTCTTTCGACGCAGGATTGGAGTAGCGAATGCAGTGTTCCAGGCTGGTGGACGACATCTCGCCAACGTTGATCAGGTCGTGGCCTTCGAACACCTCGCGGTGCATTTCCTGCAGGTACTCATGCACGTTGGGGCCGTCGGTGTAGAAGCGGCGACCGTCACTGCTGTCTTCGGGGAAATCCGCCGGCTTGGAGATCAGGTTGATCACGTCCAGGCGGAAACCGCCGACGCCTTTGTCACGCCAGAAGCGCATGAGTTTGTAGACCTCGGCACGCACCTTGGGGTTGTCCCAATTGAGATCGGCCTGGGTGTGGTCGAACAGGTGCAGGAAGTACTGGCCGGTCTGTGCCTCGTATTCCCAGGCCGAACCGCCGAACTTGGACTCCCAGTTGTTCGGCTGGTCGCGCCAGATGTAGAAGTCGCGGTACGGGTTGTCGAGGCTGCTACGCGCCTGCTGGAACCATTCGTGTTCGATGGAGGTGTGGTTGACCACAATGTCCAGCATCAGCTTGATGCCGCGCTTGGCCGCTTCGCGGATCAGCAGGTCGCAGTCGGCCATGGTCCCGTAGCTGGGATCGATGGCGTAGTAGTCACTGATGTCGTAGCCGTTGTCACGCTGGGGCGAGCGCAGGAACGGGGTGATCCACAGGCAGTCGACGCCCAGCCACTGGAGGTAGTCGAGTTTGTCCACGATGCCCAGCAGGTCACCGGTGGCGTTACCCGCGTGGCTGTGGAAGCTTTTGGGGTAGATCTGGTAGATCACCGAGTGTTGCCAGTCTTGCATGGTGGGTTCCTTCAGTAGAGTTATGTGCTGGCCTTGCGGGCCTCATCGCGGGCAAGCCCGCTCCCACATTTGAAATGCATCCCCCTGTGGGAGCTGGCTTGCCTGCGATGGCGATCGATCAGGCGACGCGATAACCCGGCCGGACAATCTTCATGCTCAACCCACAGGTCAAGACAAACGGCACCACAATCGCCACCGCCATGCCGACCACAAACATCGGGATGTACTGCGGGATGATCGAGATAAACCCAGGCAAGCCACCCACCCCGATGGCCGAGGCCTGGACCTTGTTCAGCGAGAGGAAAATGCTGCCCAGGGCCGAGCCCAGCAACGCGGCATAGAACGGAAACTTGAAGCGCAGGTTCACCCCAAACATGGCCGGCTCAGTGATGCCGAAATAGGCGGAAATCGCCGAGGTCGAGGCCATGCTTTTATCCCGCGCATTGCGGCTCATGTAGAACACGCCGAGGGCCGCGCTGCCCTGCGCCAGGTTGGACATGACGATCATCGGCCAGATAAACGTGCCGCCCTGGGTGGAGATCAGTTGCAGGTCCACGGCGAGGAACATGTGGTGCATGCCGGTGATCACCAGCGGTGCATACAACAGGCCGAAAATCGCCCCGCCAACCATCGGCGCCAGGTCAAACAGCGTGACCACACCTTCGGTGATCAGGATCCCAAGGTGACGGGTCACCGGGCCGATGACCGCCAGGGCCAGCACCCCGGTGACGACGATGGTGGTGATCGGCACGACCAGCAATTGGATGGCGTTCGGCACCCGCGCCCGCAGCCATTTCTCAATCACGCTCATGACGTAGGCGGCCATCAGGATCGGCAGGATCTGGCCCTGGTAGCCAACCTTTTCGATCTGGAACCAGCCCAGAATATCGAAGTACGGCAGGCTCTGGCCGTCGAGCCCGGCCACGGCCTTGCCGTAGTTCCAGGCGTTGAGCAAGTCTGGGTGCACCAGCATCAGGCCGAGCACGATGCCGAGGATTTCACTGCCACCAAAGCGCTTGGCCGCCGACCAGCCCACCAGCGCCGGCAAGAACACAAACGAAGTGTTGGCCATCAGGTTGATCAGGCTCCACAGGCCATCCAGGTTCGGATAGGCCTCCAGCAGCGTCTGGCCCTCGATGAACATGCCCTTGGCGCCCATCAGGTTGTTCACCCCCATCAGCAGGCCGGCAATGATCAGCGCCGGCAGGATCGGCATGAACACATCGGAGAACACCCGCACCAGGCGTTGCATGGGGTTGGTCTTGTCGCCGCCGGCTTTCTTCACGTCGGCGATGGTCGAGGCGCCAAGGCCGGTCTGTTCGCGCAGGGCGGCGTAGACCTTTTCCACCTCGCCAGGGCCGATGACAATCTGGAACAGGCCGCCGGTAAAGAACGAGCCCTTGACCAGATCGACCTGGTTCAGCGCACTGGGGTTGACCAGGCTCGGATCCTTGAGGGCCAGGCGCAGGCGCGTCACGCAGTGGGCCGCTTGCTCAAGGTTGTCGCTGCCACCGAGGTTCTGCAGAATCTCGCGGGCGATGTTGGAGTAATCGTGGCTCATGCTTGTTCTTCCACTTTAGATTCTTGTTATTGGCAGCATGCCGAGGGCAAAAGTACTCGTCTGTACGAGTTAAAGCAACAACTCGTCTGTACGAGTTACAAAAATATCGAATGAGCGCTTTTCTGTAGGAGCGAGCTTGCTCGCGAAGAACCTGAGGGCAATGCGGGGTGTCAGCTTTTTCGCGTTGTCGTTGACGATTTTCGCGAGCAAGCTCGCTCCTACAGGGATTTGCGATATCCGAGGGGCTGATGGACAAACCCCACCTCTGCCTCTAAGGTTCCTGCCTTGAATGCAATCGCGGCACAGAGCCATTCCCATGAGTAAATACAACCAGATCTACACTGATCTGCTTGCCAGCATCACCACCGAACGCCTGCAACGCGGCACCCGCCTGCCCTCCGAAACGGAGTTGATGGATACCTACCAGGCCAGCCGCGGCACCGTGCGCCGGGCCATCGAGCAGTTGCAGGAACGTGGATTCGCGCAAAAGATTCATGGCAAGGGCACCTTCGTGCTGTCACCCAACCCGATTGAGTTTCAACTGGGCGGCATCGTCAGCTTCCACGAAACCCACGCCGACCTGGGCGATGACGTACGCACCGAAGTAGTCGAATTCACTCAATTGCCTCTGGAAGGCTCGCTGCTGCAACATATCGAGGCCGAACCCGGCACCCTGATCACCCGCATCAAGCGGGTACGGCGCATCGGCGGCAAACGGGTGATCCTCGACATCAACCACTTCGTCGCCGACCTGATCCCGGGCCTGGACCAGGCGATTGCCGAGCAGTCGATCTATGCCTTTATCGAACAGACGTTGCAGCTGCAGATCAGTTACGCCCAACGCACCATCGAAGCCCTGCCCCGCAGCAAGGACGACCAGGCGCACCTGGACCTCGACGGGCAAAGCCATGTGATCGTGGTGAGTAACCAGACATTTTTGCAGGATGGGCGGCAGTTCGAATACACCGAGTCGCGGCATACGTTGGATAAGTTTTATTTTTCGGATATTGCGCGGCGATAGAGCCGGATCCCGTCAAGTACATGCGACGCGCAGGTGGCCATGGGCGACCTGCACATCGCGACATGACTCATGTGATCAAGGCTTACCAAGAAAGCGGCTCAACTCGGCAGTGACTTGCGGCGCACACTCCTCGACCATCCAATGACCGCAGCCCGGCAGGATTTTGCCCGTGTGTTGCGAAGCGTCACTGACAAAACGCGCGGCCATTTCCTTGGTCAGCACATCGTTGACCCCTTGCTGACCGGTGAGCGCCATCGACGGGATCTTCAGCAACTTGCCGTCAGCCAGCAACTTCTCGTTCTGTGCAATCGAGTCTGCATGAGACTTGTAGTAACCAAACGCAGCGTGCAGCCGCTCGCGGGTCGAATAAGGCTCGATCAGCTCACTGAGCAACTCAGGGGTGAACACCTCTTTTTTGCCCGCGTAGGTTTTGATGAAGTACGAAAAAAACAGGCTTGGATCGGCAGCAATTTGCTTCTCGGCAATATCACCGAAGCTAAAGTAGCCAAAGTGCCAACCGAGCCCCGGGCCTGACGGGGTATAGCCTGGGTAGGTGAACATATCCCGATCGGGAATCGGCGAATCCATGAACACCACCTTCTTGATGAAGCTACCCTGGTTGCGGGCCACGAACGGGTATGAGGCGGAGTTGCCCAGATCATGGCTGACGAAGTCGATGGACTGCGCCGGGGTGATCTTTTTCACCGCGCCCAACAGGATCCTGGAGACATTCTCAGCCGAATAGTCGTCGCCCTTGATCGGCCCCGACTGCCCAAGGCCGGGCAGATCAACGGCAATCACCGTACGGTTCCTGGCAAAGACCTGCATCACCGGCTCCCACATCTTCCAGGTGGAACCAAAGCCGTGGAGAAAGACCACCGGGGTCCCACCACTGCCACCTTCGACATAGTGGATACGCGTGCCGTCGACATCGACAAACTTGCTCGACAGCCCGGCGCCATATTGATACTGGCCCAGATGATTATTCTTGACCGTATCAAACTGCTGGCGAGACACACTGGGTGGCGTGTCGATTGACTTCATCGCCGGATCGTATCCCGCCCACGACAAGGATGGGCCGGCCAGCAAGGAAGATAAAAGGGCTACTGATAAGACTTTTTTCATGATTTTGTAGGTCCAGGTCAAAAGATCGACGAACACCATCAATAGCGCCCTGCTGGCGGCCGTCGAATGGGGGAATTCAGCTAGAAGGAGAGTGTCAGGCTGCTAGGAGAGCGTCGGATAGTCGATGTAGCCAGCCGCACCGCCACCGTAGAACGTAGATTGATCTGCAACGCTCAGTGATGCCCCCTCGTGGATCCGCTGCACCAGATCAGGGTTTGCAATAAATGGCCGCCCAATAGCCACCGCATCGGCCAGGCCTGCCTGGAGGATCGCCTCGGCACGCGCGCCGTCATAGTTACCGCAAACAATCAGTGGCCCATTGAAAGCAGCACGCAGGCGCTCGCGAAAACCTTGCGGATAAGGGGCACCGCCCGCCCACTCCCACTCGGCAATATGCAAATACGCCAGGCCGCGCTGTTGCAGTTGACCGGCCAGATACAAGGTCATCGCCTCAGGCTCATCATCTTGAATATCATTGATCGCCCCCCACGGCGACAACCGCAACCCGATACGTTCGGCGCCCACGACCGCAATCATGGCATCGAGGGTTTCGAGCAGAAATCGCGCACGGTTTTCCACGCTCCCGCCATAGTGGTCTGTTCGTCGGTTGCTGCCCGTGGCCAAAAACTGGTCGAACAGATAGCCATTGGCGCCATGCATTTCCACCAGGTCAAACCCGGCACTCAGCGCCGCGCGAGCAGCCTGGACAAACTCCTGGCGGACTTGCTTGAAGTCTTGCACGGTCATTTCACGCGGTTCGGCGGCAGGCGCCATGGTGCCGCCCCCCTTCATATCACTCACGAAAACCTGGGCATTGGCAGTTATCGCCGAAGGCGCCAGTGGCTTTTCACCTTCCAACTGCATCGACCCATGGGACATCCGCCCCACATGCCAAAGCTGGGCAGCAATTCGACCTCCCGCCGCGTGGACCGCATCGGTAACCGTTCTCCAGCCCGCCAACTGTTCAGGGCTGAAAACCCCAGGGGTATAGGCATAGCCCTGGCCCTGCTGTGAGACCTGAGTCCCCTCACTGATAATCAAGCCGGCACTGGCACGTTGTGCGTAGTAAGTCGCGTTGATTTCCACTGGTATGTCACCAGGTTGTGCCGCACGAGAACGAGTCATCGGCGCCATGACCAAGCGATTGGGCAATAGAACCGAGCCGACCAGCAAAGGGCTGTAGAGCTTTTTAGACATGATGAAGCAACTCCTGGAGAACGTTCACACCATTAATATAGTGATCACTATGTAATATCCGTCACGATGCATTCGTCAATTATTTTTTAGTGATCAATACATTTATTGCGTTCAAAGACATACCCGTGGCGTCGATCGAAATACGCTCCAGGTCAGGCAGGCGGTGTTTTTGGCGCAAAGGCCATGACGATATGCCCTACAGCACAATCACCGAGGGATCAGAATGGGGAAACGCAGGAGGGAGGGGGAAGGTTGCAGGATCAAGATTTGACAGAGAACAGGAAGGCCACGATTAGCCCTCCCGATCGGTGCCAGCGTCATCGCCAACCTGTTCTACACAGTGGCAATAGACGCTGAGGTGAAGGGGATCATTCCCACTCAATGGTCGCCGGCGGCTTGCTCGACACGTCATACGTCACGCGCGAAATACCTTCGATCTCATTGATGATACGGCCGCTGACAGTCTCCAGCAGTTCGTACGGCAGGTGTGCCCAGCGGGCGGTCATGAAGTCGATGGTTTCTACCGCACGCAGGGCCACGACCCAGGCGTAACGACGGCCATCACCGACCACGCCAACCGATTTCACCGGTTGGAATACCACGAAGGCCTGGCTGACCTTGTGGTACCAGTCGGCCTTGCGCAGTTCTTCGATGAAGATGTGGTCGGCACGACGCAGCAGGTCGGCGTATTCCTTCTTTACTTCACCAAGGATGCGCACGCCCAGGCCAGGGCCCGGGAATGGGTGGCGGTAGACCATGTCGTACGGCAGACCCAGTTCCAGGCCCAGACGGCGGACTTCGTCCTTGAACAGTTCGCGCAGCGGCTCTACCAGCTTGAGGTTCATTTCCTCAGGCAGGCCACCCACGTTGTGGTGGGACTTGATCACGTGGGCCTTGCCGCTCTTGGCGCCAGCCGACTCGATCACGTCTGGGTAGATGGTGCCCTGGGCGAGGTACTTGATGTTGTCCAGGCTGGTGGCCTGGGCATCGAAGACGTCGATGAAGGTACGGCCAATGATCTTGCGCTTCTTCTCTGGGTCGGATTCGCCGGCCAGGTTGTTGAGGAACTGGTCCTCGGCGTTGGCGCGGATCACTTTGACGCCCATGTTCTCAGCGAACATGGCCATCACTTGCTCGCCTTCGTGCAGGCGCAGCAGGCCGTTGTCGACGAATACGCAGGTCAGTTGGTCGCCGATGGCTTTGTGTAGCAGCGCAGCAACCACCGAGGAGTCAACACCGCCGGACAGGCCGAGCAGCACGTTATCGGTACCAACCTGGGCGCGCACGTTGGCGATGGCGTCTTCAGCGATTTTCGACGGGGTCCACAGGGCTTCACAACCGCAGATGTCGAGGATAAAGCGCGACAGGATGCGCCCGCCTTGCTTGGTGTGGGTCACTTCCGGGTGGAACTGCACGCCGTAGTAGCCGCGCTCGTCGTTGAACATGCCGGCAATCGGGCAGCTCGGGGTGCTGGCCAGGATGTGGAAGTCTTCCGGCATCTTGGTGACTTTGTCACCGTGGCTCATCCACACGTCGAGGCCGAACAGGCCGTCGGTGTCAACGTGGTCTTCGATGCCGTCCAGCAAGCGGCTCTTGCCGACCACGTCCACACGGGCATAACCGAATTCACGCAGTTCGGAGCCTTCGACCTTGCCGCCCAGTTGCTCGGCCATGGTCTGCATGCCGTAGCAGATGCCGAAGACCGGTACGCCCAGGTCAAATACGGCTTGTGGGCAGCGTGGGCTGTTGGCTTCGTGCACGGACTCGGGGCCACCGGCGAGGATGACGCCTTTTGGGGCGAATTCGCGAATCGCTTCGTCGTCCATGTCGAACGGATGCAGTTCGCAGTACACGCCGATTTCACGCACGCGGCGCGCGATCAGTTGGGTGTACTGGGAGCCGAAGTCGAGGATCAGGATGCGGTGGGCGTGAATGTCGAGGGCCATGAAGTCAGTCTCGTCTAATGAATCAGAAACAACTCGGGGCTGAAAGAACAGCCCCGGTTACTTAACGTTTTGCTGGAAGCCTCAACCTACGCGGTAGTTCGGCGCTTCCTTGGTGATCTGCACGTCGTGGACATGGGATTCAGCCATGCCGGCGCCGGTGATCCGTACGAACTCGGGCTTGGTGCGCATTTCTTCGATGTCGGCGCTGCCGGTGTAGCCCATCGAGGAACGCAGGCCGCCCATCAGTTGATGGATGATGGCGCTCAGGGTGCCCTTGTACGGCACACGGCCTTCGATGCCTTCCGGTACGAGCTTCTCGGCGCCTGCCGAGGAATCCTGGAAGTAACGGTCGGACGAGCCTTGGGCCTGGGACATGGCGCCCAGCG
Source organism: Pseudomonas sp. TAE6080 (assembly GCF_018732265.1). Classification (NCBI taxonomy): domain Bacteria; kingdom Pseudomonadati; phylum Pseudomonadota; class Gammaproteobacteria; order Pseudomonadales; family Pseudomonadaceae; genus Pseudomonas; species Pseudomonas sp. TAE6080. The sequence continues at coordinate 66,370 of NZ_JAHIDY010000027.1, read as the reverse complement.
AACCCATGCCGCGGTAAGCCTTGTACGAACGGCCCTGGAACAGTTCGATCTCGCCCGGCGCTTCTTCGGTACCGGCGAACATCGAACCCATCATCACGCAGGAAGCACCGGCTACGATGGCCTTGGACAGGTCACCGGAGAAACGGATGCCGCCGTCGGCAATCAACGGTACGCCAGTGCCTTCAAGGGCAGCGGCAACATTGGCGATGGCGCTGATTTGCGGCACGCCGACACCGGCGACGATACGCGTGGTGCAGATCGAGCCAGGGCCGATACCGACCTTGACTGCGTCAGCGCCGGCTTCGGCCAGGGCCTTGGCGGCAGCGCCGGTGGCGATGTTGCCGCCGATCACCTGCACGTCAGGGAAGTTCTGCTTGACCCAGCGTACGCGGTCGATCACGCCTTTGGAGTGACCGTGGGCAGTGTCGACCACCACCACGTCCACACCGGCAGCGACCAGGGCCGAGACGCGGTCGCCGGTGTCTTTACCGGTACCAACGGCAGCGCCCACGCGCAGACGACCTTGATCGTCCTTGCTGGCCAGCGGGTAAGCCTTGGCTTTTTCGATGTCGTTGACGGTCATCATGCCCTTGAGGGCGAATTTGTCGTCGACGATCAGCACGCGCTCGATGCGGTGCTTGTGCAGCAGTTCACGCACATCGTTCTTGTCGGCGCCTTCCTTGACCGTGACCAGGCGCTCTTTAGGCGTCATCACTTCGCGGACGGTAACTTCAAGACGGTTTTCGAAACGCACGTCACGGGAAGTGACGATGCCGACCAAGTCGCCATCGTGCAGCACTGGAACACCGGAGATGTTGTGCAGGCGGGTCAGGTCGAACAGGTCACGCACGGTGGCGTCGGCTTCGATGGTGATTGGATCTTTCACCACGCCGGCTTCGTAACGCTTGACCTTGCGCACTTCGGCAGCTTGCTGCTCGATGGTCATGTTCTTGTGGATGATGCCGATGCCGCCTTCCTGAGCCATGGCGATTGCCAAACGGGCTTCGGTGACGGTGTCCATGGCAGCGGAAACCAGGGGAATATTCAGCTCGATGCCACGGGTTAGGCGGGTCTTGAGACTGACTTCGTTAGGAAGCACCTCGGAATAACCGGGCACTAGGAGAATGTCGTCGAATGTCAGAGCTTCTTGGCTGATACGCAGCATCGCGGGGGCTCCCGAGCGGGAAAATGGAAGCGCGCCATTATATACATGCACCCTGCCAGGCTCAATGTAAAACTCTGACAAACTTGGTAATACTGATAGATGGATAAACCACGCGGCTTTTCTGTAGGAGCGAGCTTGCTCGCGAAGCTCGTACAGGCACCGCGTAAAACCAGACAGCCCACGTTATCGTTGACGTTTTTCGCGAGCAAGCTCGCTCCTACAGTTCGACTTTGACCCAGCTGATTTTCTGGTCGAGCCAGTCGGCAAATTCGTCGATAAAGCTCTGCTTGAACCCCGCCTCCGCCCAGTTGTTGAAGATGAATCCCAGGTTGGAGAAACCACACTCCTGCAGGAACAGGAAACCGTTGATGTCGTCCTCATACCCACACAACGGGCAGGTGAAGTTATCGGTATGGCCGGGCATCCAGTCTTCCAGGCTTTCGAACAGTGCCTCGCCAACTTCCTTGCGGCACTCCGGGCAGCCGGCTTCTTCGAGAAAACCCTTGGCCGGGGTGTAGATGCAACGTTTGTAGATGATCTCCAGCCCGTTGACCGGTTCGTTGAACGGCAGCGCCTCGGGGTGCAGCACCACGGCACGTGCACCGTCGGCCAAGGCATAGCCCATGCGGTTACCGGTACGGCCACAGGTGCTCAACTCTTCCTTGATGATGTTCTTGCGCACCAGCCAGCGCACGATGGCCCGGGCGCGGGGTTCGTGGACGGGCAAGGTGGAGATTTTCGGGACAAGGATGCTTTGGGAATTCATGGGAGTCCTGCGGTGTAGCGTCTGGCGCCTTCGCGAGCAAGCCCGCTCCCACACTTGACTGCATTTATCCTGTAGGAATGCAGTCGAATGTGGGAGCGGGCTTGCTCGCGAAGAGGCCCTGAAGGCTGGCAGCTTAATCCCTGCCACCCAGAGGTCAAGTACTCAAATACCGCCCAATCAACGCTATACCACTGGCCAGCACCAACCACGTCACCAGCCGCACAAACGCCTCGCGGGACATGCGCAGGGTCAACCGGCGCCCAAGCCACAGCCCCAGGGCCATCGCTGGCAGCAAGCACACCGCCAACATCAGCAACGGCAACTCGGCGTACACCCCGGCGATCAAAAACAAACTCAGGCGCACCACTGTGCTGGCGCTGATCAACGCACTTTGGGTCGCCCGGGCCGGGTCTTTGGGCAAACGGCTGTTGAGGTAGATCGCATATAAAAAGCCACCGCTGCCAAACAAGGCCCCAAACAATCCACCCACCACCCCCATCGGCACCGCCCAGCCGGCAGCCAGGGCGGTGGGCTTGGCCTTTATCGCCAGGCTGTAGATGGCGTAGGTGCTGATAAACACGCCCATCAACAGCAACAACAGGTCCGAATGCAGGTTGAGCAAGAAGATCACACCAAGGGTGCAGCCAATGGCCATGCACGGTAGCAACCGCAACAGCTCCGGCTTGACCACCTCCCGCCGCGATTGCAGGAGGTTGCCGAAGGCCGCGACAAAATCCAGCAGCACCAGCAACGGGATGATCTTCGACAGTGGCATGAACATAATCAGGATCGGCCCGGCCACCAGCGCCGTGCCGAAGCCGGCAATGCCAAACACGATATAGGCCAGGGCAATCCCCAGGCCGATCACCAGCCAGTCAACACTGCTAAAAGACCACTGACTCATCAGTTCAACCAGGCTCATGACGTATTCCTTGTTCGAGATGGCCATCACTTTAGCCAAGGCGCTGGGTTGCGACTAATATCTTCAAAGCTCACCACCTATCTCGAAAAGGCATGACTCGTGATTTCCACCCGGCAACTGCGTTACTTCGTTGAAATCGCTGAAAGCGGCAGCTTCAGCGCCGCTGCCGAGCGCCTGTTTGTCGCGCAGTCGGCCCTCAGCCGGCAAATCAAGGAGCTGGAAAACCTCCTGCAAACCCCACTGTTCGAGCGCACCGCCCGCCAACCGAGGCTGACAGCCGCAGGCGAAGCGTTTTATCCACGGGCGCGCAACCTGCTGGGCGAGCTGCACAAGGCCAGCGAGCTGGCGACCCAAGTGGGCCACGGCCAGCTTGGCACCCTGCGCCTGAGCCACTCCAGCACTGTGCCGATGAGCGGGCGCGTGCTGCGCGGGATCAGCGCCTGGCTGGAACAGTGCCCTGGGGTGTCGATGGATATCGTCAAGCTGTCCTCTGAGGCGCAGCTGGAAGAAATCGCCGATGGGCGGCTGGAGGTTGGCCTGCTGCGCTTGCCGGTGCTGCGCCAGCGCGAAGGGGTACACATCATGCCTTTATATAAGGAGCCACTGTTGCTGGCAGTCCCGCCCGCTCATCCTTTGACCCGACACTCATCGGCCATTGAACTGGCGCAATTGAAGGACGAGGCCTTTATCTCGATCCCGCATCCGCAACGCGGCGGCCTGAGCTACCTGTCAGCAGAGTTGTGCATGCGTGCCGGATTTTTCCCCAAGGCCGCGCGGGTGATGTCGCGCAAAACCACCCAGTTGCAACTGATCCAGGCCGGGTTTGGCATTGCCCTGCTGCCCGAGTCGATGCGCGACATAGCTCCAGCCAGCATTCACTTCCTGCCCCTGGCCGACCCCGATTGCCACAGCACCGTGGCCCTGGCCTGCGCGCAGGCGCCGAGCGCGTTGGTTGCGCAGTTCTGTCAAACACTGGGCGAATGCCTATAAACTGCCGCCCATGACTAAAGATCTCCTCCCATGATTAAAGACCCGTTTGCCCGCCTGGGCCTGGACCGCGAAGTCCTGACTGTCAGCCAGCTCAACGGCCGTGCGCGGGTGTTGCTCGAAGACGTGTTCACCAATATCTGGGTCGAAGGCGAGATCTCCAACCTCGCCCGCCCGGCCTCCGGTCATGTGTACTTCACCCTCAAGGACAGCGGCGCGCAGGTGCGTTGCGCGCTGTTTCGCAATAACGCCGCGCGGGTACGCCAGGCGCTCAAGGATGGCCTGGCGGTCAAGGTGCGCGGCAAGGTCTCGCTATTCGAGGGCCGTGGCGACTACCAATTGATCCTCGACACCGTGGAACCGGCCGGCGATGGCGCGCTGCGCCTGGCCTTCGATGCGCTGAAGGAAAAGCTCAGCGCCGAAGGGCTGTTCAGTGCCGAGCGCAAGGTACCGCTGCCGGCTCATCCGCGACGGATTGGCATTATCAGTTCGCCCACGGGCGCGGTGATTCGCGACATCATCAGCGTGTTCCAGCGCCGTGCACCGAACGTGCAATTGACCCTGATCCCCACCGCCGTGCAAGGCCGTGAAGCCGTCGCGCAGATTGTCCGCGCCCTCAAACTGGCGGATGCCCGTGGTTTTGATGCGCTGATCCTGGCCCGTGGCGGCGGCTCGCTGGAAGACCTCTGGTGCTTCAACGAAGAAGCCGTGGCACGTGCCATCGATGCTTGCGTAACGCCCATCGTCAGTGCGGTCGGCCATGAGACCGATGTGTCCATCAGTGACTTCGTGGCCGACGTGCGCGCACCAACGCCCTCCGCCGCCGCCGAATTGCTGGCGCCGGACTCCAGCAACCTGGTGCGCCAGGTCGATAGCCTGCACCGGCGCCTGGTGATGCTGATGCGCAATCGCCTGGTCCATGACCGCCTGCGCCTGGAAGGCATGGCCCGGCGCCTGCGCCATCCCGGCGAGCGTTTGCGCCAGCAGGCCCAGCGCCTGGATGACCTGGATATGCGCCTGCGTCGGGCTTTCGAGCGCAGTCTCAACACCCGGCGCGAACGCCTGATCCGCCTGGAAACCCGCCTGGCCGGCCAGCATCCGGGGCGGCAACTGGCGCTGCTGCGCCAGCGCCTGGACAGCCTCGCCGAACGCCTGCCGCGGGCCATGCGCGAAGGCCTCAAGGCCCGACGCCTGCAACTGCAAAGCCAGGTGCAGACATTGCAGGTGGTCAGCCCGCTGGCGACCCTGGGCCGTGGCTACAGCATCCTGCTGGACGAGCGCGGCCAGGCCATTCGCAATGCCGCGCAAACCCACACCGGCCAGCGCCTGACCGCGCGTCTTGGTGAGGGCCAACTGCAAGTGCGGGTGGAAGATAACCACCTGACACCCGTCACCCTTTCATTACTGGATTGATTGATGCCTCGTCTATTTAGCCTGTTGCTGCTGCTGTGCCTCGCTTTTAACGCCCACGCCGACAGCTACATCACCCGCACCCTGAACAAGCCGGTGCCCGGTGGCGTGGCCGTGGTCGACCTGGGCCCTGGGGCCGCCGCGCCGAAAGCCACTTATCAGGGCAAACCGGTGCTGGTGGTCAAGGAACAGGACAACTGGCTGGCGATTGTCGGCATCCCGCTGACGGTCAAGCCCGGTAACGAGCGCATCAGCAGTGGTGGGCGCACCCTGCCGTTTATTGTCGGGTTCAAGAAGTATCCAGAACAGCGCATCACCCTGAAGAACAAAAGCCAGGTCAACCCCGAGCCTGCGCAACTCAAGCGCATCGAGGGCGAGTTGGCCGTGCAGCTCAAGGCTTACCGCAGCTTCAGCCCGAACCTGCCGAGCAACCTGGTGCTGGACAAGCCAGTGAACGGCCCGCTGTCCAGCAAGTTCGGCGTGCGCCGCTTCTTCAACGGTGAAGAACGCAACCCGCATTCGGGCCTGGACTTCGCGGTGCCCGCTGGCACGCCGATCAAGACCCCGGCCAACGGCAAGGTGATTCTGGTGGGTAACTACTTCTTTAACGGCAACACGGTGTTCGTCGACCATGGCCAGGGCTTTATCAGCATGTTCTGCCATATGTCGAAGATTGATGTGAAGGTGGGCCAGCAACTGGTGCGCGGGGCGGTGGTGGGCAAGGTCGGGTCGACGGGCCGAGCGACCGGGCCGCATATGCATTGGAATATCAGCTTGAATGATGCACGAGTGGACCCGGCGATCTTTATAGGGGCGTTCCAGCCTTGATCTGATCGCGGGGCAGACTGGCGTCATCGCAGGCTTGCACGCGATGGCGCCAAATCAGTCTGCACTGATTGCGCATCTGCAAACCCTCACGCAAATAAAACAAAGCTTCCAGACTTTACTCACCATAAAATCTCGTTTACCAGAGCAATAGCAGAACTTCTCTCAATTTTTTCCGACTGCTTGCCATCTTTCACCTCGCCGGTTAGGGTTGAGCTTATGAAAACCTCTCACACCCTCATTCAGCTCCGCCAGCACCGCAGCCTGTGCCTCGTCAGCGCACGACTGCCAGGCTGAATCGATCTGCCTCGTCCCCGGTTTGCATCCCTAATAAACGCTTTCTGGCAGGCCGCCTCTTTTCGGCCCTACAACAAGGATTCTTCTGATGAGCATGCTCAAAGACCCGTCTTCGAAATACCGCGCGTTCCCGACCATTGATATCCCGGACCGCACCTGGCCGTCGAAGACCATCACCACCGCGCCGATCTGGTGCAGTTCCGACTTGCGCGACGGCAACCAGTCGCTGATCGAACCGATGGATGCGGTAAAAAAACTGCGCTTCTGGAAAACCCTGGTTGCCGTCGGCGTGAAGGAAATCGAAGCTTCGTTCCCAGCCGCATCGCAAACCGACTTCGACTTCGTGCGCACCTTGATCGAAGACAACCACATCCCCGAGGACACCACCATCCAGGTGCTGACCCAGGGCCGTGAAGACTTGATCGCGCGTACGTTCGAATCCCTGCGCGGTGCCAAAAAGGCCATCGTGCATTTGTACAACGCCACCTCGCCGTCCTTCCGCCGTATCGTGTTCAACCAGGACAAGGACGGGATCAAGGCCATCGCAGTCGACGCCGCCAAGCTGTTCGTCAAATACGCCGCCCAGCAGCCGGAAACCCAGTGGACCTTCGAGTACTCGCCAGAGACCTTCAGCGCCACTGAGCTTGAGTTCGCCAAGGAAGTGTGTGACGCGGTGATTGAGGTGTGGAACCCGACGCCCGAGCACAAGATGATCCTCAACCTGCCGGCCACCGTGGAATGCGCCACGCCGAACATCTATGCCGACCAGATCGAATGGTTCGGTCGCCATATCAACCGTCGTGACAGCGTGATCATCAGCCTGCACACCCACAACGACCGTGGCACTGGCGTCGCCGCCACCGAACTGGGCCTGATGGCGGGTGCCGACCGTGTCGAAGGCTGCCTGTTCGGCAACGGCGAGCGTACGGGTAACGTCGACCTCGTCACCGTCGCCTTGAACCTCTACACCCAGGGCGTAAACCCTGAGTTGGACTTCTCCGATATCGACGGCGTGCGCAAAGTGGTCGAGGAGTGCAACCAGATCCCGGTACACCCACGTCACCCGTATGTGGGCGACCTGGTCCACACCGCGTTCTCCGGCTCGCACCAGGATGCAATCCGCAAAGGCTTCGCCCAGCAGAAACCGGATGCCTTGTGGGAAGTGCCGTACTTGCCAATCGACCCGGCCGATATTGGCCGCAGCTACGAAGCGGTAATCCGCGTCAACAGCCAGTCGGGCAAGGGCGGTATCGCTTACCTGCTGGAACAGGAATATGGCATCAGCTTGCCACGCCGCATGCAGATCGAGTTCAGCCAGGTGGTACAGGCCGAAACCGACCGCGTAGGCCTGGAGATGACTGCCTCGCAGATCCACGCGTTGCTGCAGCGTGAATACCTGCAAGCCAATACCCCGTACGCGTTGGTCAGCCACCGCTTGCAGGAAGAAAACGGCAACAGCTCGGTAGAAGTTGAAGTCTCCGGCAAGGGCCAGGGTGAAACCAACCTGCGCTGGCACGGCAAAGGCAACGGCGCGCTGGAAGCGCTGGTGGCCGGCCTGCCGATTGGTGTCGAGATCATGGACTACAACGAGCACGCGATCGGCGCAGGTACTAACGCCAAGGCTGCGGCTTACATCGAACTGCGCGTGAACGGCGAGCGTCCGGTGCATGGCGTGGGGATTGATGAAAACATCACCACGGCCAGCTTCAAGGCGGTGTTCAGCGCGCTGAACCGCTCGTTGAGCCAGCTGGAAGCGAAAGCGGCGTAACAGCCTGCCGCAATGCAAAAGGCCCCTGGGTGAGAACCCAGGGGCCTTTTACTTTGGAGTGGTGGTGATGCTGATGGCCTCATCGCGGGCAAGCCCGCTCCCACAGGGGAATGCATTCCAAATGTGGGAGCGGGCTTGCCCGCGATAGCTATCTCCCAAACGATGGGTATCCGTCAAATAAACTGAAAACTATCAGCGTCGAGATTCGCCGGGAACCTCTGGCGATACTCCGCCAACTGCACCGCTTCCAGGCACACCTGAAACACCCCATCCGCCTCCCCCGCGCTCAGCAGACTTTCACCCTGGAAATCCAGGACCTGGCTGTCGCCCGTGTAGGCAAAACCCTTGCCGTCGGTGCCTACCCGGTTCACCGCCGCCACGTAGCACAGGTTCTCAATGGCCCGGGCCGGCAACAGGCGGTTCCAGTGCTGGCGCCGGGCGCCCGGCCAGTTCGCGGTGTACAGCAGCAGGTCGGTGTCCTGGGCATCACGGCTCCACACCGGGAAGCGCAGGTCGTAGCAGATCAGCGGGCGAATTCGCCAGCCCTTGAGTTCGAACTGCACCTGACGCTCGCCAGGGGTGTAGTGATTGTGCTCGCCAGCCATGCGAAACAGGTGGCGCTTGTCGTAGTACAGCACCTCACCATCGGGCCGCGCCCACAACAAGCGATTACGGTGGCTGCCATCAGCGGCCTGGATAATCACACTGCCGGTGATCACCGCGTTGTGCTTCTGCGCCTGGGCCTTGAGCCACTCATGGGTCGGGCCGTTTTCGGCTTCGGCCAGCAATTGGGACTCCATGGAAAAACCGGTGGTGAACATTTCCGGCAGCACGATCAGGTCGGCGCCCCTGGCCTGCTCCAGCAGTAACTCGAAATGCTCCAGGTTGGCCTGGCGGTCATGCCAGACCAGGGTGGTCTGTACCAGGGCGATGTTCAGATCGGGTAACGCACTCAGATCACGCATAGTTTCTCGGCTGCTTGGCGCAGCGTCTCCTCGCGTTTGGCAAAGCACAGACGCACCAGGCGTTGGTCTTGGGGTGGGTTCTGGTAGAACACCGAGACCGGAATCGTCGCCACACCATGCTCACGGGTCATCCATAGCGACATGGCCACGTCGTCCAGGTCCGGGCGAATCTGTGAGTAATCCACCAGTTGAAAGTAAGTACCGGTCACCCGCGTGAAACTGAAACGCGAGGGGGCCAGCAGATCGCAGAACAGGTCGCGCTTGGCCTGGTAAAAGGCCGGTAGCTCTTCGACGTGCTCCGGGTGCTCGGCCATAAAGTCGGCCAGGGCGTACTGCAACGGCGTTACACCGCAGAAGCTGACGTATTGATGCACCTTGCGCAACTCCGCGCTCAAGGCTGCTGGCGCGACGACATAGCCGGTCTTCCAGCCAGTGACGTGATAGGTCTTGCCGAAGGAGCTGACCACGAATGCGCGCTGATACAACTCTTCGTGGGCCAGAACGCTGACGTGGGGCACGCCATCGAATACCAGGTGTTCGTAGACCTCATCGCTGACCAGATAGATATCGCGGTCACGGATCAACTCGGCCAACTGGTCCAGCTCGGCGCGACTGATCAGGGCGCCGCTGGGGTTGTGCGGGGTGTTGAGGATGATCATGCGCGTGCGCGGTGATAGCGCGGCCTTGATCTGCTCGAAATCCAGGCTGAAGTCCGCCAGCCCCAATGGCACATGTACACAACGACCGCCGGCCAGCTCCACAGAGGGCTCGTAGCTGTCGTAGCACGGGTCGAAGACGATGACTTCATCACCACTGCGGATCACCGCCTGGATCGCACAGAAGATCGCCTGGGTGGCGCCGGGGGTGATGGTCACTTCGCTGTCGGGATCAACCTGCACGCCGTAGCTGCGGGCGACCTTGGCCGCCACTTGCTCGCGCAGGGCCGGCAAGCCGGTCATCGGCGCGTATTGGTTATGACCGTTGGCAACATGTTTGCCCACCGCGTCGAGCAAGGCCTGGGGGCCGTTGAAATCGGGAAACCCTTGGGACAGATTCAGCGCGCCGGTTTGCGCAGCGAGTTGCGACATGGTGGTGAAGATGGTGGTGCCAACGTTCGGCAGCTTGCTGGTGATCATTCGGTGGGCCCCTGACGGTGAGTTACAAGTTGTAAGCTGCAAGCGCCGAGGGGTCAATCGTGAGGCACAAAAAAGGGCTCATTCAGAGCCCCTTCCTGGGTAACGCCTATCTTATGCAGGAGCTGGCTTGCCGGCTCCTACAGGGATCAGCGGCGGTCTTTACGCTTTTTGTCAGCCTTCTTGTTGTGGCTCATCAAGCGACGTTTCTTGTTCACTTGGCGGTCAGTCAGGCTGTTCTTGTTGCCTTCGTACGGGTTATCGCCACCTTTGAACTCGATGCGGATCGGCGTACCGACCAGCTTCAAGACACGGCGGTAGGTGTTTTCCAGGTAACGCACGTAGGACTTTGGCACCTTCTCGATCTGGTTACCGTGGATCACGATAATCGGCGGGTTGGCACCACCCAAGTGGGCGTAACGCAGTTTGATCCGGCGGTTGTTGACCATCGGCGGCGCGTGCTCGCCAACAGCGTCTTCGAGGATCTGGGTCAGGCGGTTGGTCGGCCAGCGGGTAACCGCAGACTTGAACGAGTTCTGTACCGACGCGTAGAGGTTGCCCACGCCAGTGCCGTGCAGCGCCGAGATGAAGTGGATATCGGCGAAGTCGACGAAGAACAACCGGCGTTGCAGCTCGACTTTGACGAAGTCACGTTCGCTCGGGGTCATGCCGTCCCATTTGTTGATCGCGATCACCAATGCCCGACCGGCCTCCAGGGCAAAGCCCAGCAGGTTGAGGTCGTGATCGACCACGCCTTCGCGGGCGTCCATGACGAAGATCACCACGTTGGCGTCTTTGATCGCCTGCAGGGTTTTGACCACCGAGAACTTTTCGACTTCCTCGTGGATCTTGCCGCGCTTGCGCACGCCGGCGGTGTCGATCAGCGTGTACTTCTCGTCGTTACGCTCGAACGGGATGTAGATGCTGTCACGGGTCGTGCCTGGCTGGTCATAGACGATTACCCGGTCTTCACCGAGCATGCGGTTGACCAGGGTCGACTTGCCGACGTTCGGACGGCCAATGATGGCGATCTTGATACCGTCTTTTTCGCTTGGGCCAGGAATGCGCTTGGCTTCCTCACCTTCGGCAACGACTTCTTCTTCGCCTTCAACTTCTTCGTCGTCATCCTTGGGGAAGTCGCGCAGGGCGATTTCCAGCATCTGGGTGATGCCGCGACCGTGAGCACCGGCGACCGGGATCGCGTCGCCCAGGCCCATCGGGCTGAATTCGGCTCGGGCCGCCTCAGGATCGATGTTGTCGATCTTGTTGGCGATCAGATAGGAACGCTTGTTGCGCTTGCGCAGGTGCTCGCCAATCATCTGGTCGGCAGCGGTGTAGCCCGCGCGGGCATCCACCAGGAACAACACGACATCGGCTTCTTCGATGGCCAGCAGAGACTGCTCGGCCATTTTTTCGTCCATGCCATGCTCGTCACCGGAGATACCACCGGTGTCGACAATAATGTAGGAGCGCCCTTGCCACTTTGCCTCACCGTATTGGCGATCACGGGTCAGACCGGACAAGTCGCCGACGATGGCGTCGCGAGTCCTGGTCAGGCGGTTGAACAAGGTGGACTTGCCGACGTTAGGTCGGCCCACCAGGGCGATTACGGGAACCATGCGGCTCTCCACTGCGTTATTTCAGAAAATACAAAAGCCGCTGCAAGGCAGCGGCTGGTGCTCGGGGCGGCATTTGAAATGCCACATGCCCTGCTCTGCCCCCGCTACTGTAGGAGCGAGCTTGCTCGCGAAAAACCCGAGGACGACGCGTTTATCCAGAAAACCCGCGTTATCGTTGACGTCCTTCGCGAGCAAGCTCGCTCCTACAACAACAGGTATTGAAGCAGGGCCGCCTGGGGGTTACCCCAAGCATAGTTCTTACTTGATGGTCAGGGCTTCCAGCTTGCCGCTGTTACCAAACACATAAAGCATGTTGCCTACTACCAGCGGACGCGCACGCAGGCCGTCGCTGTCGATACGTTCACGGCCGACAAAGCGACCATCCACCTGGCTCAGCAAGTGCAGGTAACCTTCCAGGTCGCCTACCGCTACATAGCTGGAGAACACTTCCGGAGCCGACAGTTGACGGCGAGCCAGCGAGTCGTTGCTCCACAGGGCTGTGGTGGAACGCTCATCGACGCTTTCAACGGTACCGGATGCCAGGCTCACGTAGACGCTGCCAAACCCTTGGGCGACACCGGCGTAGCTGGAAGCATCACGCTGCCAGAGGACGCGGCCGCTTTGCAGGTCCAGCGCCGCAACACGGCCCTGGTAAGTGGCGACGTACAGGGTTTCACCCGACAGCAGCAAGCCGCCGTCGATGTCCACGACACGGTCCAACTCGGAACGACCTTGCGGAATGGCGACCCGCGATTCCCAGGCCGGCACGCCGTTCTGGGTATCCAGGGCGACCACTTTACCGGTCGAAAGGCCAGCCAGCGCCAGGTTATTGGTCACAACCGGACCACTGGTACCGCGCAACGTCAACACCGCAGGGGTGCTGTCGTACAACCAGCGCTGCTCGCCAGTGTTGGCGTCAAGGCCAATGACACGGTCATCCTGGGTCTGCACCACGACGATATCGCCGTTGGTGGCAGGCGGTGCGAGGACTTCACTGGTCACGCGAGCGCGCCATTTCTCTTCACCGTTGCTCGAATCCAGGGCCACGACTTCGCCCTTGAGCGTGCCGATCATCACCATGCCGTAACCCACGCCGACGGCACCGGAAACAGGCAGTTCGAGATCCTTCTTCCACTTGACGTCGCCGTTCATGCGATCCATGGAGATCACAACACCCGTCACGTCAGCGGCCACAATGTTGTCACCGTCAATTGCCGGTACCAACATGTTGTAGGTGTCGCCCTGACCGTCACCGATGGAGCGGCTCCACTGCTTTTGCAGGACCACTTCTTCCTTGAAGCTGGTCAGCTCGGCCGGAGGCAGTTCTTTTTTGCTGTTGCTGCTGCAACCCGCGGCCAAAACGGCCAGAGCCAGCAATGCTGCATGTTTCCAACGGATCACGTCACGCATCCCCTTTGGCCAGGTCGTCCAGCTTGATTTGTAAGCCACCGACCGCTGCTTCATCAGACAGCGCAGCCTTGGCTTTTTGGTACGCAGCATTGGCTTCGTCGGTACGACCCAATTGGACCAGCAGGTCGCCCTTGAGCTCTTCGCGAGTGGCTACAAATGCCTTGTCAGCATCGCCGTCGAGCAGTTTCAGTGCTTCGTCGGCCTTGTTCTGTGCAGCCAGGACCTGGGCCAGGCGCTGACGTGCGATTTCACCCAGGGTCGGGTTGTTCGGCTTGTCGGCGACGGCTTTGAGCTCGGAGGCTGCGTCATCCAGCTTGCCGGTATCGACCGCGACTTTCGCGACGAACAGGCTGCCGTATTGGGCGTAGGTGCTACCGCCAAATTCTTTTTTCAGCTTGCCGGCCAGGTCCGCCACTTGGGCAGGGTCAGGCTTGCCAGTGGGCGTCAGCGTGGTTTCCAGCAGTTGCTGATAAAGCATCGAGGCGCCTTGCGACTGATTGCCCTGATATTTCTGGAACGCCTGCCAGCCAAACACCACTACCAGCGCCAGCAGGCCGCCAGTGACCAGGGGTTTGCCGTTACGCTGCCACCAGTCTTTGAACTCGGCCAGATGCTCATCTTCAGTACTCGACACCCCAATACTCCTTAATCGCTAAATTCGGCTGTTTGACAGCTTCAACCCTGCACGATGCAGGTGGCCAAGTGCGCTGCTAGCGCATCAAAGGCAATGCTTTGTTGTTCGCCCTGGCCACGCAGGGGTTTGACACTTACCACTTGCTGGGCCAGTTCATCATCACCCAGGATCAGCGCGTACAACGCACCGCTCTTGTCGGCTTTCTTGAATTGGCTCTTGAAGCTGCCAGCGCCGGCATTGACCTGCAGGCGCAGGCTCGGCAGTTGGTCGCGCAACTGTTCGCTCAAGGCCAGGCCAGCCAGTTCGGCCGCCTCGCCAAAGGCGCACAGGTACACATCCACCTGACGGGAAATTTCTTCAGGGATCTGCTCCAGGGTTTCCAGCAGCAGGATCAGGCGCTCGATGCCCATGGCAAAGCCCACGCCCGTGGTCGGTTTGCCGCCCATCTGCTCGACCAGGCCGTCATAACGACCGCCGGCACACACGGTGCCCTGGGCGCCGAGTTTGTCGGTGACCCACTCGAACACGGTCTTGCTGTAGTAATCGAGGCCACGCACCAACTTGGGGTTGATCACGTAGGGAATACCGGCCGCATCCAGGCGAGCCTTGAGGCCCTCGAAGTGCGTGCGGGATTCGTCGTCCAGGTAGTCGGCCATTTTCGGCGCGTCGACCAGGATGGCCTGGGTGTCGGCGTTCTTGGTATCCAGGACGCGCAACGGGTTGGTCTTCAGGCGGCGCTGGCTGTCTTCGTCGAGCTTGTCCAGGTGCGCAGACAGGAACTCGACCAGGGCTTCGCGGTAGCGGCCACGGGATTCGCTGGTGCCCAGGCTGTTGAGTTCAAGCTTGACCGCGTCGCGGATACCCAACTGGCCCCACAGGCGCCAGGTCAGCACGATCAGTTCGGCGTCGATGTCCGGGCCATCGAGGTTGAACACTTCGCAACCGATCTGGTGAAACTGGCGATAACGGCCTTTCTGCGGGCGTTCGTGGCGGAACATCGGGCCGATGTACCACAGCTTCTGGGTCTGGCCACCACCGGTGATGCCATGTTCAAGCACGGCGCGCACGCACGCGGCGGTACCTTCCGGACGCAGGGTCAGGGAGTCGCCGTTGCGGTCTTCGAAGGTGTACATCTCTTTTTCGACGATGTCGGTCACTTCACCGATGGAACGCTTGAACAGCTCGGTGAATTCGACAATCGGCATGCGGATCTGCTTGTAACCGTAGTTATCCAGCAGGCGCGCGACCGTGCTCTCGAAATAGCGCCACAGGGGCGTCTGTTCGGGCAGGATGTCGTTCATGCCACGGATGGCTTGCAGAGACTTGCTCACATCAAATCCTTAAATTCGTTCAATCAGCCGCGAGCGATCAGCGCTGCGTCTGCGGCGACCTTCTCGGCCGCTTTGTCGCGGATCAGCTTTTCCAGCTGATCCACCAGATTGTCATTTGTCAGCTTCTGCGACGGCTTGCCGTCGATGTAAATCAGGTTCGGGGTACCGCCGGTCAGGCCCACATGTGCCTCTTTGGCCTCACCTGGCCCGTTGACCACGCAACCGATGACTGCAACATCTAGCGGCACCAGCAGGTCTTCTAGGCGTACTTCCAATTCGTTCATGGTTTTCACCACGTCGAAGTTCTGCCGCGAGCAACTCGGGCAGGCAATAAAATTGATGCCACGGGAGCGTAGATGCAGGGATTTGAGAATGTCGTAGCCGACTTTCACTTCCTCCACCGGATCCGCCGCCAGGGAGATGCGAATGGTATCGCCAATCCCGTCGGCCAGCAGCATACCGAGACCTACCGCAGATTTCACTGTGCCTGAACGCAAACCACCGGCTTCGGTGATGCCCAGGTGCAACGGCTGCACGATTTCCTTGGCCAGCAGGCGGTAGGCTTCTACCGCCATGAACACATCGGAAGCCTTTACGCTGACCTTGAAGTCCTGGAAATTCAGGCGTTCGAGGTGCTCGACGTGGCGCAGTGCCGACTCAACCAGGGCTGCCGGAGTAGGCTCGCCATATTTCTTTTGCAGGTCTTTTTCCAGGGAGCCGGCGTTGACGCCGATACGGATCGGGATCCCGCGATCACGGGCAGCGTCGACCACGGCACGCACCCGGTCTTCGCGACCGATGTTGCCCGGGTTGATCCGCAGGCAGTCAACGCCCAGTTCGGCCACGCGCAGAGCGATCTTGTAGTCGAAGTGAATGTCGGCGACCAACGGCACCTTGACCAGTTGCTTGATGCGACCGAAGGCTTCGGCGGCGTCCATATCCGGCACGGAAACCCGCACGATATCGACGCCCGCAGCTTCCAGGCGGTTGATCTGGGCCACGGTGGCAGCCACATCATTGGTGTCGCTGTTGGTCATGCTCTGTACGGCGATGGGGGCATCGCCACCCACCGGCACCGAGCCGACCCAGATCTTGCGCGATACGCGACGTTTGATTGGAGATTCGCCGTGCATGACTATTGTCCCAACTTCAGGCGAGCGGTCTCGCCACTGGTGAACGGCGCCACGTCCACAGGCTGGCCGTTGTAGGCCACTTGCGCGCCACGGGCAAAGCCCAGACGCAGCGTCAAAGGAGGCTTGCCGACCTGATCAAGCGTATCTCCCTTACGCTTCAAAGCACTGAACAGGACTTTGCCATTGCCATCGGTGACTTGTGTCCAGCAGTCAGCGACGTAGGTAATCTGGAGACGGCCATCGCCCGCCACGCTGACTGGCGCCAGGGAAGCAGGTGCGGCAGCCGTTGGCGCAACAGGTGCGATCGGCGCTGGTACGACAGGCACCTGGGCCACGGTGGCCGGGGTTGCAGGTACGGCAGGAGTCGGTACAACGGCAACTGGGGCCGCTTCACTGACGCCTTCGGCAGGCGGCTGGCCTGCTTGCAGGTCAAGACTGGTTTCGGGCGCGGTCTGGCCCTGGACTACTGCCTGATCTTCAGGCTCGTCCAGAGGATGAATCTGAGTGGTGCCGTCGGCGCTCTCGACTTCGACGTGCTCCAAAGCGTTGCTGATCAGGTCCTTGCTGCGCAGGGTCGTCTGGTCCTGCCACCAGATAAAACCACCACCGATCACGGCAATCAGCAGCAACAGGCTGACAATTCGCAGAATAGTGTGGGAAACCCGCACCGGCTCTTCGATGCGACCGAGACCGTGGACATTGCTGCCCTGGGAGTCGGTACCGGTGAACTGGTCGAACTGCTGGACCAGGATGGCCTGGTCGGTGCCCAGCAGCTTGGCGTAGGCACGGATATAACCGCGGGCGAAGGTATGCCCGGGCAGTTTGTCGAACGCGCCGTTTTCCAGGTTGCCCAGGGAAGAGGTGGTCAAATTGAGCTTGAGGGCCACTTCTTCCAGCGACCAACCATTGCTTTCGCGGGCCTGACGCAAGGTCTCGCCTGGGTTTACGCGATTAGCGGCTACAACTTCCGGGTGCGCGGCTTTCATCATTGCTCCGACAGGTATTGCTGATATTCCGGCGTACCGGGATAGAGTCGTTCTAATTGCTGGCCAAAACGTGCGGCCTTGTCGCGTTCTTCATGAACCGTGGCCAGGCGCACACCAAGCAATAGACTACGTGCATTTTGCCCGCTGAGCAGGCTAAAACGCTCGTAATAGTCACGTGCTGGCACATAATGCCTGTCTTCAAACGACAACTGGGCCATTTCGAGCAAGGCCCGTGGCTGGCGCTGGTTCAAGTGCAGGGCCTTTTCCAGTTGCCGGCGGGCGCTTTCACGCTGCCCAAGGCGCACGGACGTTACCCCCAGGTTCTCGAAAACCCGCGAACGTTCAGGATATAGGGTATCAGTGGCTGCCTGCTGGAAATAACCGGCCGCTTGCTCATAACGTTCCTGCTGGTACAGGAAACTGCCGTAGTTGTTGAGCAGGCGCGGATCATGGGGGCGAACGGCCAGGGCTTTCTGGTAATACTGATCGGCCAGCTCAGGCTCGGCCTGGGCCTGGAACACCAAGGCCAGCGCCGCATTGGCGTCGGCATCCTGGTTATCGAGAGCCAGGGCCTTTTGCAGCGGCACCTTGGCCTGCTCGCTCAACCCCTGGCGCAGGTAACCCAGCCCCAACTGCACATAGGCAGCACGCGCTTCGTCACGGCCCTTGCCGGTTTGCAGCGGGCTGTCAGAGCCCGATGAAACACAGCCAACCGAGAGGCTGGCAACAAGCAAAAGCAGCGCAAGGCGCAAGGGCATAGAGATCCTCTCTCAGATTCGATTCACAGCAATCTGCGGCAAATCGTCGGCGGCGTTCAGTTCACGCACGGCGATATAACGCTCGCTGCGACGGGTGCGGTCCAGCACCTGTCCGACCAATTGGCCACAGGCGGCGTCGATGTCTTCACCACGGGTGGTGCGTACGGTGACGTTGTAGCCGGCCTGGTGCAGTTGATCCTGGAAACGGCGGATGGCGTTGTTGCTCGGCCGCTCGTAGCCAGAATGGGGAAACGGGTTGAACGGGATCAGGTTGATCTTGCACGGTGTGTTCTTGAGCAACTCGATCATCTCGACGGCGTGTTCGACCTTGTCGTTGATGTCCTTGAGCATGGTGTACTCAATGGTCAGCACGCGCTTCTCACCCAAGGTCGCCATATAACGCTGGCAAGATTCGAGCAGCATCTTAAGCGGATACTTCTTGTTGATCGGCACCAATTGGTTACGCAATGCGTCATTGGGTGCGTGCAGCGACAACGCCAGGGAGACGTCGATGTGCTTGGCCAACTCATCGATCATCGGTACCACGCCGGAGGTCGACAGGGTCACACGGCGCTTGGAGATGCCGTAGCCCAGGTCGTCCATCATCAAATGCATGGCCGCAATCACGTTGTCGAAGTTCAGCAGCGGCTCACCCATGCCCATCATCACCACGTTGGTGATGGCACGGTCGACGGTCGCCGGGACGCTGCCAAAGGATTTGTTGGCAATCCACACCTGGCCGATCACTTCGGCGGCGGTGAGGTTGCTATTGAAGCCTTGCTTGCCGGTGGAGCAGAAACTGCAGTCCAGGGCACAGCCTGCCTGGGACGAAACGCACAAAGTGCCGCGCTTGCCCTGGGGAATGTAGACGGTCTCGACGCAACTGCCGGACGCCACGCGCACCACCCACTTACGGGTGCCATCGCTGGAGATGTCCTCGCTGACCACTTCGGGACCACGGACCTCGGCAATCGCCTTGAGCTTGTCGCGCAGGGCCTTGCTGACGTTCGTCATGGCGTCGAAATCGTCGACGCCAAAGTGGTGAATCCACTTCATTACCTGACCGGCACGGAAACGCTTCTCCCCGATTGAGTCGAAGAATTTTTCCATTTCCTGTTGAGTCAGACCCAGCAGGTTGGTTTTTACAGTCGATGTAGTCATGGATTCACCTTCACTCTTAAGCCAATGCTTAGCGAGTGGTTACTTCGGTAGCTGCGAAGAAGTACGAAATTTCGCGAGCAGCAGCGGCTTCGGAGTCCGAACCGTGTACAGCGTTGGCGTCGATGGAGTCAGCGAAGTCAGCACGGATGGTGCCGGCAGCCGCTTCTTTAGGGTTGGTAGCGCCCATCAGCTCACGGTTCAGAGCGATAGCGTTTTCGCCTTCCAGAACCTGTACAACAACAGGACCGGAGATCATGAAGGCAACCAGGTCGCCGAAGAAACCACGAGCGCTGTGCTCAGCGTAGAAGCCTTCAGCTTCAGCCTTGGACAGTTGCTTGAGTTTCGAAGCTACAACCTTCAGGCCGGCTTTTTCGAAACGAGTGGTGATCTCGCCGATGACGTTTTTTGCAACAGCGTCAGGCTTGATGATGGAGAAAGTACGTTGAACAGCCATGGTGTAACTCCAGAAACGGTAATTTGCGAAAAATTAAACCCGCGAATTATACGCGGGTTCTTGGGTATTGCCTAACTGCGTGAGGGAGGCTTCAGTCCTGTTCTTCTTTCCAGGCAGTCTGGATAGCTTCAAGAACCTTTTCACCGCCGCGATCCCGCTCGTCGTCGAACCCTGGCAAGGCCATGACCATGTCACGCAAAGCTACAAAGTTCACCGAATAGGGATCCATATCCGGATAGCCGTCGACCAGCAGAATAGCGATCTCTTGCACATCAACCCATTTAAGACTCATGACATTTCCTTGAATCAGTGCGGCGCTTCGGCCGCATGGTTGAGCGAATACTTCGGAATTTCGACGGTAATGTCTTCTTCACCGACCAGTGCCTGACAGCTTAGGCGCGAATGCGCTTCCAGGCCCCAGGCGCGATCAAGAAAATCCTCTTCCAGCTCATCGGCCTCTTCGAGGCTATCGAAACCTTCGCGGATAATGCAATGACAGGTGGTGCAGGCATTAACGCCACCACAAGCACTCTCGATCTCGATGTGGTTGTCGTGGGCAACTTCGAGAATGGACTTGCCGGTCTCAGCCTCCACGACCATACCGTCCGGGCAATGCTCGGCGTGTGGCAGAAAAATGACCTGCGGCATCAGTTATTCCTCAATTTCATTCAGGTTGCGTCCCGCCAGGGCGGCTTTCACCGTCTGGTTCATACGACGGGCGGCAAAGGCATCGGTTACTTGTGAAAGGCGCTTGGTCTGTTGTTCGATGGCATAACCATCGGTGCCTTTCATCAATTGGGCCAGTTCCTGCATCTGCAGGTCGATGACCAGGCGCTCTTCAGCATCCAGAAGGCGCTCGCCGTCAGCCTCAAGGGCGCCCTGCACCGCTTCAAGCAGGCGCTGGGCATCGACTTGCTGCTCACGCAGTACACGAGCGACCTTGTCGTCACCGGCATACTGGAACGAATCCTTGAGCATCTTGGCGATTTCGCCGTCGGTCAGGCCGTAGGACGGCTTGACCTGGATACTGGCTTCAACGCCCGAGCCCAACTCACGCGCGGCCACACTGAGCAGGCCATCGGCGTCGACCTGGAAGGTCACGCGAATCTTCGCCGCACCCGCGACCATCGCCGGGATGCCGCGCAATTCAAAGCGTGCCAGGGAGCGGCAGTCGCTGATCAGCTCACGCTCGCCTTGCAGCACATGAATCATCATGGCCGTCTGGCCAT
Source organism: Pseudomonas sp. TAE6080 (assembly GCF_018732265.1). Taxonomy (NCBI): domain Bacteria; kingdom Pseudomonadati; phylum Pseudomonadota; class Gammaproteobacteria; order Pseudomonadales; family Pseudomonadaceae; genus Pseudomonas; species Pseudomonas sp. TAE6080. Next base: position 45,417 of record NZ_JAHIDY010000027.1, on the reverse strand, counting down.
CTTTATACGTGGTGAAGTCCTGGGCGCGGGCGACGGGAATGGTGGTGTTGCGTGGAATCACCTTCTCCATCAGGCCGCCCATGGTTTCCAACCCCAGGGACAACGGAATCACGTCGAGCAGCAGCAGTTCGCCACCATCGCGCTTGTTGCCAGCCAAGGTATCGGCCTGGATCGCAGCCCCAATGGCCACCACTTGATCCGGATCGATTTCAGTCAGCGGCTGGCGACCAAAGGCTTCGGCCACGGCTTCGCGAACCCGCGGCACACGGGTCGAACCGCCGACCATGACCACCGCGCCGACTTCTTCCAGCTCGATGCCGGAGTCACGCACGGCGCGACGGCAGGCTTTCAGGCTACGAGCAACCATCGGCTCAATCAGCGCATCGAAGGCTTCACGGGTCAGTTGAGCCGACCATGAGCCGTAGGAAACTTCAACAGATGCCGCGTCAGTCAGGGCTTCCTTGGCCGCGCAGGCTGTTTGCAACAGGTTGCGCTGGGCGCCCGGATCGAGGTCGGCGGACAAGCCGGCGCTGGTGATGATCCAGCCGGCGATGGCGTGATCGAAGTCATCGCCGCCCAGGGCGCTGTCGCCACCGGTGGCCAGGACTTCGAAGACACCACCGGTCAGGCGCAGGATCGAAATATCAAAGGTACCGCCACCCAGATCGTAAATCGCGACCAGGCCTTCGGCATGCTGGTCCAGGCCATAGGCCACGGCAGCAGCGGTCGGCTCGTTGAGCAGGCGCAAGACATTAAGGCCGGCCAGTTTCGCCGCATCCTTGGTGGCTTGGCGCTGGGCGTCGTCGAAATACGCCGGAACGGTGATCACCGCCCCTACCAGCTCGCCGCCCAAGGTCGTCTCGGCACGCTGGCGCAAGACCTTGAGGATATCGGCCGACACTTGCACCGGGCTTTTCGGGCCCTGGATGGTGTCGATAAACGGCATATGGGACTCACCACCGACAAAGCGGTACGGCAGTTGATCGCCCAATTGCTTGACGTCGGACAACCCACGACCCATCAAGCGCTTGACCGACAGCACCGTGTTCAGCGGATCGATAGAGGCCGCGAGCCTGGCTGACTCGCCCACTTCGGTGCGATCAGCGTGATAGCGCACGGCGGACGGCAGGATCACCTGGCCATCAGCATCGGGCAACGGCTCGGAAAGACCGCTGCGCAGTGCGGCGACCAGTGAATTGGTAGTACCCAAGTCGATGCCAACCGCCAGGCGACGCTGGTGCGGTTGAGGACTTTGGCCGGGTTCGGCGATCTGCAGTAGAGCCATGGTAATCAGGTCTTATCTGTCTATCAGGCGTGCAATCTGTGCAGCACTGGGTTAATCGTCGAGGCGCTCTTCTAACTGGCGCACTTCGTAAGTGAGCTTGTCGAGGAACTGCATGCGCCGCATCAGGCGTTCGGCCTGCTCACGCTGCGCTGCATCATCCCAACAAGCTGCGAAGCTTTCGTTGAGCTCATCCTGGGCCACTTTCAGACGACGCTTGAAGACCGCGACGCCAGCCAGATCGGCCTCGTCCTGCAAGTCTTCAAGTTCTTCACGCCATTGCATCTGCTGCATCAGGAAATCAGGGTCATGGACCGTAACTTCCAGCGGCAACTCGCCACCGTTCATCGCGAGCAAATAGCGCGCGCGTTTCGGCGGATTTTTCAGCGTCTGATAGGCTTCGTTGAGGCTGGCCGACTGCTCCAGCGCCAGGCGTTGCTCACGCTCGGAAGCGTCAGCGAAGCGGTCCGGATGCACCCCACGCGCCAACTCTCGGTAGCGCATGGCAAGCTGCTCAAGGTCCAGCCGAAAGCTCGGCTGCAGCTCGAATAAAGCGAAATGACAAGGAGTACCCACAGATAGCCTCAGATGTTGAAGCTTTCGCCGCAGCCACATTCACCGCGTACGTTGGGGTTGTTGAACTTGAAGCCTTCGTTCAACCCTTCCTTGACGAAATCGAGCTCGGTGCCGTCCAGGTAGGTCAGGCTTTTCGGGTCGATGATCACTTTTTCGCCGTGACTTTCGAACACCTGATCTTCCGCAACCACCTCGTCGACGAACTCCAGCACGTAGGCAAGGCCGGAACAGCCCGTGGTGCGAACACCCAGACGAATCCCCTCACCTTTACCGCGCCCATTCAGGGAACGGCGAATGTGCTGCGCAGCCGCTTCTGTCATGCTGATAGCCATCGTTGACTCCTTACTCGTCGCCAAATGCTTAGATCAAGCCTTTCTTCTGCTTGTAGTCGCGAACAGCCGCCTTGATGGCGTCTTCAGCGAGTACCGAGCAGTGAATTTTCACTGGCGGCAGGGCCAGTTCTTCGGCCAGTTGAGTGTTCTTGATGGTCTCTGCTTCATCCAGAGTCTTGCCTTTCATCCACTCGGTCGCCAGGGAACTGGAGGCGATGGCCGAACCGCAGCCGTAAGTCTTGAACTTGGCATCTTCGATGATGCCCTGCTCGTTGACCTTGATCTGCAGGCGCATGACGTCGCCGCACGCCGGGGCGCCGACCATGCCGGTGCCGACATCAGGATCTTCCGCGTCCATCTTGCCGACGTTGCGCGGGTTTTCGTAGTGGTCGATGACCTTTTCACTGTAAGCCATGGTATTGAATCCTCACTCATCAGGGCCGCTCTGGAACCCTGTAAAAACGCCTGCGTTTTCCGCCACGTTCCTACAGGGCTGGGGTGGCGGCTTCTATATTTAGTGTGCCGCCCACTCGATCTTGGAAATATCGACACCGTCCTTGAACATGTCCCACAGCGGCGACAGGGTGCGCAGCTTGGTGACCGCCTCGCAGACTTTCTGCGCGGCGTAGTCGACTTCTTCTTCGGTGGTGAAACGGCCGAACGTAAAGCGGATCGAGCTATGCGCCAACTCGTCGTTGCGGCCCAGGGCACGCAGGACGTAGGACGGCTCAAGGGAGGCCGAAGTGCAGGCCGAACCGGACGAAACCGCCAGGTCCTTGAGCGCCATGATCAGCGACTCGCCTTCGACGTAGTTGAAGCTCAAATTCAGGTTGTGCGGTACACGGGCGGTCATGCTGCCGTTGATGTACAGCTCTTCAAGGTTCTCGACCTGCTTGTAGAAGCGATCGCTCAGGGCCTTGATGCGCACGTTTTCGGCAGCCATGTCTTCCTTGGCTACACGGAAGGCTTCGCCCATGCCGACGATCTGGTGGGTCGCCAGGGTGCCCGAACGCATGCCGCGCTCGTGACCGCCGCCGTGCATGGTGGCTTCGATGCGCACGCGAGGCTTGCGGCTCACGTACAGCGCGCCAATACCTTTGGGGCCGTAGGTCTTGTGGGCCGAGAACGACATCAGGTCAACTTTAAGCGCAGACAGGTCGATATCGACCTTGCCGGTGGACTGGGCAGCATCGACATGCAGCAACACGCCTTTGGAGCGGGTCAACTCGCCGATGGCGGCGATGTCGTTGATGGTGCCGATTTCGTTGTTCACGTGGATCACGGAAACCAGGATGGTGTCTTCACGCATCGCGGCTTCGATCATGGCCGGGGTGACGATACCGTCAGTGGTCGGCTCAAGGTAGGTGACCTCGAAGCCTTCACGCTCCAGTTGGCGCATGGTGTCGAGGACAGCCTTGTGCTCAATCTTGGTGGTGATCAGGTGCTTGCCCTTGGTCGCATAGAAATGCGCGGCGCCCTTGATAGCCAGGTTGTCGGACTCGGTGGCACCGGAGGTCCAGACGATTTCACGCGGATCGGCGTTGACCAGGTCAGCGACCTGGCGACGAGCGTTCTCGACCGATTCCTCGGCTTTCCAGCCGAAAACGTGGGAACGGGAGGCCGGGTTGCCGAAGTTTCCGTCAACCAGCAGGCATTCGCTCATCTTTTGCGCGACACGCGGATCAACCGGGGTGGTCGCTGAGTAATCAAGGTAAATCGGCAATTTCATGGACTTTCTCCTAAATCAGGCTGGCTGGCGTGCCGTTAGCTCTTCGGCTGTCACTCGACGGCGGACGCTTCAATCTTGTCCAGACGCGGCGCCTTGGTGTTGCAACGGCGCTGGTCCTGACGCTGGGCTACTTCCTGCACCTCACGGCGAGTCACAAGATCAGCCAAGCTGATACCACTCAAAAACTCATGGATCTGCAGGCTCAGGTCACACCACAAGTGGTGGGTCAGGCAGGTGTCGCCGGCATGGCAATCACCCAGGCCCTGGCACTTGGTGGCATCGACGGATTCATTCACCGCGTCGATCACCTGGGCAACCTGGATGCCTTGCATGTCACGGGATAACTGATAACCGCCACCCGGGCCACGCACACTGGAAACCAGGTTGCTGCGGCGCAACTTGGCGAACAGTTGCTCAAGGTAAGACAGGGAAATGCCTTGGCGCTCGGAGATATCGGCCAGGGACACCGGCCCGTTTTGCGCGTGCAAGGCCAGGTCGAGCATGGCGGTCACCGCGTAACGGCCTTTTGTAGTCAGTCTCATGGACAAGTACCAAGGTGTTTCAGAATGGGAGCAAGTATGCGATTCCCGAGTATTTAAGTCAACTATAAGACCTAGTACTTTAGTCAGGAATACCCGTAAAAAGGGCGCGCGAATTGTAGCAGGGTGGGGTGGGATCGAACAGCGACAGCGGACAACCTGCATTGCCCGGCACGCCGAGGATCAATTGTGGGAGCGGGCTTGCTCGCTCCCACAGGGGGTTTGCAGTGATTGCGAGAACTCAGCCGGCCTTGGTGGTAGCTGTTTCGCTCTTGATCTCGGCGAAGTCTTCTTCGCGCAACTCAGGCAGCTCTTTCGCACAGTAGGGACTACCCAGATCCTTCAGCGCGCCGCACATGCCATCCAACTTGCCGTCCACCGCTTGCAGATGGTCGAGCAACTGACCGATGGCGCGTGCCACCGGGTCAGGCATGTCCTCACTGACGCCATAGGCATCAAAGCCGATTTTCTCGGCCATGGCCTTGCGCTTGGCCTCCTGCTCATCGCTCACTTGCGGCTTGACGATGATCCGCCCAGGGATGCCCACCACGGTTGCACCTGGCGGCACCGCCTTGGTGACCACCGCATTGGAGCCGACTTTGGCGCCAGCGCCGACGGTAAACGGACCCAGGACCTTGGCCCCCGCCCCGACCACCACGCCATTTTCAAGGGTCGGGTGGCGCTTGCCCTTGTTCCAGGTGGTGCCGCCCAGGGTCACGCCCTGGTACAGGGTCACATCGTCACCAATCTCGGCGGTTTCACCAATAACGATGCCCATGCCATGGTCGATAAAGAAGCGACGACCCACCTTGGCCCCCGGATGAATCTCAATCCCGGTCAACCAGCGCCCGAAGTTCGACACCAGTCGCGCCAGCCATTTCCAGCCCATACCCCACAAGGCACCGGACAGACGGTGGATCCAGATCGCGTGCATACCCGGATAGCAGGTCAGCACCTCAAAGGCGTTGCGTGCCGCCGGGTCACGGTGGAAAACACTCTGGATATCTTCTCGCAAACGCTCGAACATTTTTAATCCTTCCGCTTAAGAAGCTCGCCACGGGCCGCTTTCTGGGTTTCCGTGAGGATGCCACGCAATATATTCATTTCTGCCCGGCTGACCGAGCTGCGTCCGTAAAGCCTGCGCAGGCGCGCCATCAAGTGCCGTGGTTTTTCCGGATCAAGGAACTCGATGGCCACCAGGGTTTGTTCCAGGTGCTCATAGAATCGCTCCAGCTCGTCCATGGTGGCTAATTCGCCACTTTTGGTCGACGCGACCTCGTCCTTCTCCATCTTGCTCGGCTGACCTTGCGCTGCCAGCCAGGCCATGCGCACCTCGTAACTCAACACCTGCACCGCCGCCCCAAGGTTCAGCGAGCTGAATTCAGGGTCCGATGGAATGTGTACGTGATAGTGACATCGCTGCAGCTCTTCATTGGTCAGGCCGGAGTCTTCACGACCAAATACCAAGGCGATTTCGGCGCCGCCGGCCGCCTCTTCGACCACTTTGGCCCCGCATTCGCGGGGATCAAGCAGCGGCCAGGGGATGCGACGGTCACGGGCGCTGGTACCGAGCACCAGGTTGCAGCCGACCAAGGCGTCTTCCAATGTGGCGACGACCTGGGCTTTTTCAAGGATGTCATTGGCGCCGGAGGCACGAGCGTCGGCTTCGTGGTGCGGGAACACACGCGGCTCCACCAGCACCAGGCGCGTCAGCCCCATGTTTTTCATGGCCCGCGCCACCCCGCCGATATTGCCGGGATGACTGGTATTGACGAGGACGACACGAATGTTTTGCAGCAAGGGAGGCGCTCTCGGACACGGGAAAGGGGAGCAAATCTTACAGAACAGCCTAAGGTTATGCCATGAAAGCGAACGTCGTCCTTCACCTGAAGAAAGTTTCTGCTAGAATGCTCGGCTTTCTTTAACAACCTTAGGTGACACATCCATGCAGCCCATGCTGAATATCGCGCTGCGCGCCGCCCGCAGCGCCAGTGAATTGATCTTCCGCTCCATCGAGCGCCTGGATACCATCAAGGTCGACGAAAAAGACGCCAAGGATTATGTATCCGAGGTGGATCGCGCCGCCGAACAGAAAATCATCGACGCCCTGCGCAAGGCCTACCCTACCCACGGCATCCTCGGTGAAGAAACCGGCCTGCACAAAGGTAGCGGCGAAGGCGAAGACTACCTGTGGATCATCGACCCACTGGATGGCACCACCAACTTCCTGCGCGGCATCCCGCACTTTGCCGTGAGCATTGCCTGCAAATACCGTGGCCGTCTGGAACACGCTGTTGTACTCGACCCGGTTCGCCAGGAAGAATTCACCGCCAGCCGTGGCCGTGGCGCCCAGTTGAACGGCCGTCGCCTGCGCGTCAGCGGTCGCACCAGCCTGGACGGCGCCCTGCTGGGTACCGGTTTCCCGTTCCGTGACGACCAGATGGACAACCTGGAAAACTACCTGGGCATGTTCCGCGCCCTGGTTGGCCAGACTGCCGGCATCCGCCGCGCTGGCGCAGCGAGCCTGGACCTGGCCTACGTGGCCGCCGGTCGCTTTGATGCGTTCTGGGAGTCGGGCCTGTCCGAGTGGGACATGGCCGCAGGCGCGCTGCTGATCCAAGAGGCTGGCGGCCTGGTGAGCGACTTCACCGGCGGTCACGACTTCCTGGAGAAGGGCCACGTGGTTGCAGGCAACACCAAATGCTTCAAGGCAGTATTGACGGCGATCCAGCCGCACCTGCCGGCATCGCTGAAGCGCTAAGCGAGCGAGCGAGCACAAAAAAGCACCCCGAGGGGTGCTTTTTTATGCCTGGGATTTAGCCAAGCCTCGATTTCAGCGACAACACACATCAAATGTGGGAGCGGGCTTGCTCGCGATAGCGGAGTGTCAGTTTAGATAGATTTGACTGGCCCACCGCTTTCGCGAGCAAGCCCGCTCCCACATTTTGAACTTCGCCAGACTTGGTATTACTGCTGATTCTGGCCGAGGATCAGGCGACCCTCTTTATCCACCGGGATCTGGCTACCTGGATCACGCTCCATACGCACCGACCCCTCCTTGCCATCCAAGTTGTAACGCACGTCATAGCCGACAACCTTGTCGCTGATGTCATTGACGGTGTTACAGCGCGTCTGGGTGGTGGTGTAGGTATCACGGTTCTGCATGCCTTCCTGAACCTTGTTACCTGCGTAACCGCCACCAACCGCACCGGCTACGGTGGCAATCTTCTTGCCAGAACCGCCACCAATCTGATTACCCAACAGGCCGCCTGCCAGGGCGCCAACCACAGTACCGGCGATTTGATGCTGATCCTGCACCGGACGCTGCCGGGTCACGGTGACGTCCTTGCAGACCTCACGAGGGGTTTTGATCTGGGTCTTGACCGGCTGCACTGCCAGTACTTGCGCATACTCAGGGCCGCTTTTTACCAGGCTGTAGGTGGCAACAGCACCCCCGGCAGTCACACCGACAGCACCCAATACCGCACCAACCAGTAACGACTTGTTCACGTGAACCTCCTGACCATCACAAGCGGACTGAAAAGTCCGCGCTATACCCAGCCTTGGAGCAAAAAAAAAGGCGTGAGTTCAATACTCACGCCTTCTTTGTAACAGCGGATCAACAAACACCCATCAAGGGCGGTCGTCGACCTCCTTGTCGGTTGCGACAGGAGGGATCAGATCTTCGCTGCTGAGGTTCAGCCAGATCAGCACCACGTTGGCGATGTAGATCGACGAGTAGGTACCCGCCAGGACGCCGATAAACAGCGCCAGGGAGAAGCCCCACAGGTTGTCGCCACCGAAGATCATCAGTGCGGCAATCGCCAGCAAGGTGGAGATCGACGTCGCCATGGTACGCAACAGGGTCTGGGTGGTGGAGATGTTGATGTTTTCGATCAACGTCGCCTTGCGCAGTACCCGGAAGTTCTCACGAACCCGGTCGAACACCACGATGGTGTCGTTGAGCGAGTAACCAATGATCGCCAGCACTGCCGCCAATACTGTCAGGTCGAAGGTAATCTGGAAGTACGCCAGGATGCCCACGGTCACGATCACGTCGTGGATCAGCGAGACAATCGCACCGACACCGAACTTCCACTGAAAGCGGAATGCCAGGTAGATCATGATGCCGGCCAGCGCCATCAGCATGCCGAGGCCGCCCTGGTCGCGCAGTTCTTCACCGACCTGCGGGCCGACGAACTCGACACGCTTGACCGACGCAGGGTTGTCGCCACCGACCTTGAGCAAGGCCTCGGCCACCTGGTGACCCAGTTGCGGGTCTTCGCCAGGCATGCGCACCAGCAAGTCGGTAGTCGCGCCAAAGCTCTGCACGATGGCCTCCTGATAACCGGCCTCGTTCAGCTGGGTACGCACCTTGGCAACGTCGGCCGGCTTCTCGTAGGTCAGCTCGATGAGCGTACCGCCGGTGAAGTCCAACCCGTAGTTCAGGCCCTTATGGAACCAGCTGAACAGCGCCAGGACGGTAAGGAGCACAGTGACGCCGAACGCAATGTTGCGAACGCCCATGAAGTTGATTGTACGTAACATGGCAGCCCCTTAAATCCACAACTTCTTGAAGTCACGCCCGCCATAGATCAGGTTGACCATTGCGCGGGTCACCAGAATGGCCGTGAACATCGAGGTAAAGATACCCAGGGACATGGTCACCGCAAAACCTTTGACCGGGCCGGTGCCCATGGCAAAGAGAATCCCGCCGACCAGCAAAGTGGTCAGGTTGGAGTCGAGAATAGCGGTAAATGCCCGGCCGAAACCTTCGTTGATTGCCCGTTGTACGCTCATGCCCGCCGCGATCTCTTCACGAATCCGCGAGAAGATCAGAACGTTGGCGTCCACCGCCATACCCATGGTGAGTACGATACCGGCGATACCCGGCAGGGTCAGTGTAGCCCCCAGCAGCGACATCAAGGCCAGCAACATGACCATGTTCCCCGCCAGCGCAACGGTGGCGATCACGCCAAAGAAGCGATAGATGGCGATGATGAACAGGGAAACAAACAACATGCCCCACAGCGCCGCATCGACGCCCTTGGTGATGTTGTCGGCACCCAGGCTTGGACCGATGGTGCGTTCTTCAGCAAAGTACATCGGTGCCGCCAGGCCACCGGCACGCAGCAACAGGGCCAGCTCGGAAGACTCACCCTGGCCGTTCAGGCCAGTGATACGGAATTGAGCACCCAGCGGCGACTGGATGGTCGCCAGGCTGATGATCTTCTTCTCTTCCTTGAAGGTCTGGACCGGCACGTCTTTCTCGACGCCGTTGACCATTTGCTTGACGTAGGTGGTCACCGGGCGTTGCTCGATGAAGATCACCGCCATGCTGCGACCGACGTTGCTGCGGGTGGCGCGGTTCATCAGTTCGCCGCCATGACCATCCAGGCGGATGTTCACTTCAGGCGTACCGTGCTCGCCGAAACCGGCCTTGGCGTCTGTCACCTGGTCGCCCGTGATGATCAGGCTACGCTCGATCTGCGCAGAAGGACGATTGCCCTCACGGAACTCGAAAGTCTCGGAAGTGGCCTTGGAAGCACCCGGCTCGGCGGCCAGGCGGAATTCAAGGTTGGCGGTCTTGCCGAGGATCCGCTTGGCTTCAGCGGTGTCCTGCACGCCTGGCAGCTCGACCACGATGCGGTTGGCACCCTGGCGCTGAACCAGAGGCTCGGCCACACCCAGCTCGTTGACGCGGTTACGTACCGTGGTCAAGTTCTGCTTGATGGAGTATTCACGGATTTCCGCCAGCTTGGCCGGGGTCATCGCCAGACGCAGCACCGGCTGACCATTGAGGTCGGCAGGCACAATGTCAAAATCGTTAAAGCTCTTGCGAATCAGGGCACGCGCCTGTTCACGGGCGGCCTCGTCAGCAAAGCCCAGCTGGATGGCACCGTTGAGCTGCGGCAGGCTGCGATAACGCAACTTTTCTTTGCGCAGCAGGCTCTTCACATCGCCTTCGTAGACTTTCATGCGCGCGTCGAGGGCTTTGTCCATGTCCACTTCCAACAGGAAGTGCACACCACCGGACAAGTCCAGGCCCAGCTTCATCGGGTGTGCACCGATGCTGCTCAGCCATTTTGGCGTGGTCTGCGCCAGGTTGAGCGCAACGACATAGTCATCACCCATTACCTTGCGCACGACATCTTTGGCCGGCAATTGGTCTTCCTGCTTGGTCAGGCGCAACAAGCCGCCCTTCGCATCAGCTGCCAATGTTGCCGCCTTGACCTGGATACCCGCGTCAGTGAGCGCTTTGCTCGCGCGTTCCAGATCAGCCTGATTGACCTGCAGCGAAGTGCTGGCGCCAGTGATCTGGATCGCAGGGTCATCAGGATAGAGATTGGGAGCGGAATAAATAAAACCGATCGCCAGCACCGCCAGGATCAGTACGTATTTCCACAGAGGGTATTTGTTCAGCATCACGCCGCCCGCTTATGACGCGGGGCGCCTTGCGCGCCCCGTCGATTGGTAAAAGTTGTTACTCAGATCGCTTTAAGCGTGCCTTTTGGCAGCGTGGCGGCGATGGCGCCTTTCTGGAACTTGATTTCAACGGTGTCGGAGACTTCCAGGACGACGAAAGCATCGGCAACCTTGGTGATCTTGCCAGCGATACCACCGGTGGTCACAACTTCGTCACCTTTCTGCAAGCTGCCCAGCAGGTTTTTCTGCTCTTTGGCGCGCTTGGCCTGTGGACGCCAGATCATCAGGTAGAAGATGACCAGGAAGCCGACCAGGAAAATCCACTCGAAACCACCGCCCATAGGACCGGCAGCGGCCGGTGCAGCGGCGTCAGCCATAGCGTTAGAGATAAAAAAGCTCATTTAGCACTCCAGTTGCAAATAGTGAATCTTAGGGTCGGAAAACTCAGTCCAAGGGCGGCACGGGAAGCCCGCGCTTGGCATAGAAGGCATCGACGAAGGCGGCCAATGTACCCTGTTGAATAGCCTCGCGCAAACCAGCCATCAAGACCTGGTAGTGACGCAAATTGTGGATGGTATTCAACATGCTACCCAGCATTTCCCCGCATTTGTCCAGATGGTGCAGATAAGCACGGGAGAAGTTCTGGCAGGTGTAGCAATCACAGGTGGGATCCAGCGGCGAATCATCATGGCGATGGAACGCGTTACGGATCTTCAGCACGCCTGTATCAATGAACAGATGCCCATTGCGGGCATTACGGGTTGGCATCACGCAATCGAACATGTCCACACCGCGGCGCACACCCTCTACGAGATCTTCCGGTTTGCCAACGCCCATAAGGTAACGAGGTTTGTCAGAAGGCATCAGGCCTGGCAGGTAGTCCAGCACCTTGATCATCTCGTGCTTGGGCTCGCCCACCGACAGGCCGCCAATGGCCAAGCCATCGAAGCCGATCTTGTCGAGGCCTTCGAGCGAGCGCTTGCGCAGGCTTTCGTGCATGCCGCCCTGGACGATGCCGAACAGCGCAGCAGTGTTGTCGCCGTGGGCATTCTTCGAACGCTGGGCCCAACGCAGCGACAACTCCATGGAAATCCGCGCCACATCTTCATCGGCCGGGTACGGCGTGCACTCGTCAAAAATCATCACGATGTCGGAGCCCAGGTCGCGCTGGACCTGCATCGACTCTTCCGGGCCCATGAACACCTTGGAACCATCCACCGGCGAGGCGAAGGTCACGCCCTCCTCCTTGATCTTGCGCATGGCGCCCAGGCTGAACACCTGGAAGCCACCGGAGTCGGTGAGGATCGGGCCTTGCCACTTCATGAAATCGTGCAAGTCACCGTGCTTCTTGATCACTTCCGTGCCTGGGCGCAGCCACAGGTGGAAGGTGTTGCCGAGGATGATCTCGGCGCCGGTGGCAACGATGTCACGCGGCAGCATGCCCTTGACGGTGCCGTAGGTGCCGACCGGCATGAACGCCGGGGTCTCCACGGTGCCACGGGGGAAGGTCAGGCGACCGCGACGGGCCTTGCCGTCGGTGGCCAGTAATTCAAACGACATACGACTCATAGTTGTTCCTCTGGGCCGCGCGGCGCCGGATTACGGGTGATAAACATCGCATCACCGTAGCTGAAAAAACGGTACCCGTTATCGATGGCGGCCTGGTAGGCGGCCATGGTTTCGGGGTAACCGGCAAATGCCGAGACCAGCATCAACAGCGTGGATTCGGGCAAATGGAAGTTGGTGACCAGGCAATCGACCACATGGAACGGCCGGCCTGGGTAGATAAAGATATCGGTGTCGCCACTGAACGGCTTGAGCACGCCATCGCGCGCCGCACTCTCCAGGGAACGCACGCTGGTGGTGCCCACTGCGACCACTCGCCCACCGCGCGCCTTGCACGCGTTGACCGCATCCACGACGTCCTGGCTGACTTCCAGCCACTCGCTGTGCATATGGTGGTCTTCGATGTTATCCACACGCACCGGCTGAAACGTCCCGGCCCCCACGTGCAGGGTCACATAGGCTGTCTCGACGCCCTTGGCCGCAATCGCATCCAGCAGCGGCTGGTCGAAATGCAGCCCGGCCGTCGGCGCAGCGACGGCACCCAGGCGCTGGGAGTACACCGTCTGATAGCGCTCGCGGTCCGAGTCTTCGTCGGGGCGGTCTATATAAGGAGGCAACGGCATATGGCCGACACGCTCCAGCAGCGGCAACACTTCCTCGGCAAACCTGAGCTCGAACAACGCGTCATGACGCGCCACCATCTCGGCTTCGCCACCGCCATCAATCAGGATGCTCGACCCTGGTTTGGGCGACTTGCTGGAGCGCACATGGGCCAGCACACGATGACTGTCCAGCACCCGCTCCACCAGAATTTCCAGCTTGCCGCCGGAAGCTTTCTGGCCAAACAGCCGCGCCGGAATCACCCGGGTATTGTTGAAGACCATCAAGTCGCCCGGGCGCAAATGCTCAAGCAAATCAGTGAATTGACGGTGTGCAAGGGCACCGCTGACCCCATCCAGGGTCAACAGTCGACTGGCGCGACGCTCGGCCAAAGGGTGGCGAGCAATCAGCGAATCCGGGAGTTCAAAAGTAAAGTCAGCAACGCGCATGATGGGGTTCGTCTAGCAGGGCCGGGAAGTCTAGCGGAAATAGTGAAAATAGACCATGAAACGTGATTGACCAACGGTAATCACCTCTCTATACTTCGCCGCCATTGAGCCCTGATGGCGGAATTGGTAGACGCGGCGGATTCAAAATCCGTTTTCGAAAGGAGTGGGAGTTCGAGTCTCCCTCGGGGCACCATTTGCAGTACATAGACGACTACCAGCGTCTACGTAACACCCCTAGAGCCCGCTAACTGCGGGCTTTTTGGTCTCTGGGGTTCCACCCCCATCTCTTGCAAGCCAACCTCTTTTTGGTACATTTTCTGTACATATTCCAGTTCGAGAACCGGAGGTGTACAGCGATGCCATTGACCGTCTTGCAAATCAAAGCATCCAAGCCTGCCGACAGACCGTTCACGTTGAGTGATAGTTCGGGTCTTGCCTTGCTGGTGAAACCCAACGGCAGCAAGTATTGGCACTTCCGGTACACCTATCAGGGGCGGGCGGCGCGCATGTCACTGGGCGTGTATCCGTATATCTCCTTGCAGGAAGCCCGTGAACGAGCTGCAGAATGCCGCAACCTACTCAAGCAAGGCACCAACCCCGGCGCCAAACGCCGCGATGACAAACTGCGACAGCAGGAGGCCGGGCTCAACACCTTCAGGCGAGCCGCGGAGTACTGGTACCAATTCAAATCGGACTCCGGCCGCAGCAGCGCGACGCTGAAGAAGATCCGCGACTATCTCGATAAGGATCTACTGCCCGCTCTCGGCGAGAAGCAACTGGAGCTCATCACGCGAAGCGACTGCGCAAAACTGCAGGCCTGCATCGAAAAACGAGGCGCCTTCAATGTTGCGGACAAGACCCGGACCTGGCTGAAACAGATTTTCAGTCAAGCCATTGCACGCGGCCTGTGCGAACACAATCCAGCCTCCGAACTCCATGCCATTGCGATAGCGCCACCGCCCACTCAACACTACCCACATCTGCACGAACACGAACTACCTGAGTTTCTCCGGGCCTTAAGCAAGACCACCAGCCGGCTACCAGCGAGGATTGCATCATGGATGACAATTCTGACGGCGAGCCGCCCCGGCATGGTTCGCTACGCAAAATGGGAGGAAATCGATTTTGAGGAAGGGATATGGACCATCCCGGCCGCCCGCATGAAGATGCGCAGAGACTACGTCAGCCCTCTACCTCATCAATTGATCGCCATGCTTACCAAACTGAACCAAAGCACTGGCCGCAGTCGGTATCTATTCCCAGGCAATGGTGAAAAGCAGCCAGTCATCAGTGAAAACACGATCAACCTAGTGTTCGCCAAGATCGGCTATAAAGGACGACTCGTCAGCCATGGCACTCGTCATACCGCAAGCACGCTGCTGCGCGAACATGGCTGGCTGAAGGACCATGTCGAAAGCCAGCTGGCTCACGTCGAGGGCGGCATCTCTGGCGAGTACAATCAAGCCCTATACCTGCCGCAACGTCGGATCATGATGCAGTGGTATGCAGACTATCTCGACGCCCTCAAAGAAGGCATTACAGCCAACCTTCGCGATCAATTTGATACTCGCGTTAATCAGTTCCTCGCACGCCCTTCTGCACCGCCTCTAACAGCATCTCATGCACACAAAGATGATCACCTCCAAAAGTTGCCTATCGAGACAGACTCAACGGAGACTCAGTGATCACGTGACGCCTCACCAATTCGACCCGGTCGACGACAACATCATCGCCTTGCAAAACTACCGTGGCGTATTCCAGCACTGGTAAGTCGGTGAGATCTCCACAGCCCAGCCTTCCACGCGGGTCCATCCAAACAGGGCTGCAAAGCCGCCCTGCTTGGATGGACCTCACTTAAAAAATCTAAAGCCCATGCAACTGTCTGTGGAAAACCACAGATTTCCACCGGTGGATAATTTCATCCACCGCCGCAGAACTCCGGAAAATTCGAGCCTTGACCCGAATTATCCACAGGCGTAGAAAAGATCGGGCAAAGCGCTGTCGTTGACAGCAACCCAGGTAGCCAGAACCTTTAAGGCTACGCCACACCGTGGTGGTTCTCCCAAAGTGCGATTAGCGTCCGGCGGTTCGCACGGTCACAGCGATGTGATGGATGCCTACTTTTACCAGCGTGCCCACTGCGGCAACTCATTCCCTTTCATAGCTGCCCTGCAGCAACCTATCCGCTTGGCCATTTCCTTGCGCCAACCTACGCCCGTCTCTTTCTCCCGGAAAGAGACGGGCGCTCGTACCGCTGCTGCAGCCCAACTCGTACAAGGCATTGCGGCATTTCCCCTCGTGACAATCGGCGTGACAAACACCGAAGTCACCAGCAACAGCGATGCAGATGATGGTACCGCAGCCCACGGGATGGACTGCACCTGACTGACAGTCAGGCATGCCCCGGTCATCGCTTCACTGCCTTCACCTGACTCAGGATCTCGCGGCACTGGTCTCGTCAGCCAGTGCAGCCTCCACCCGCCCACCGGTAACGGTGTTCAGGAGACCAGATCATGAGATGCCCAAGCTCCCGGTCGTAAAGAGCCGCCAGTCCCGCGCTAGTGGACAACCCTCACAGGTCGCAGGGGCCTTGATCCCTGATAACACTCAACATTCTTGGCGGGATGACGTGGGGAAAAGCTTCAACGTTTTGACTTCGAGAGGAGTTTGATCATGGCGTTGGTCGGTAAACGGGACGAGCGCAATTTTGGCTATGGCCGGCAATTGAGCTACGCCGGGCCGCAGGCGTTGAAAGACATGTTCGGCGGCGGGCATTACGGCACGGTCAAAGCTCACAGTGATCGATGGCAGGCGTTTGTACGCTGGTGTCGGTCGGAGGATGGACCAGGGCTTAACGATGCGCGGCGGATTGATCGGCAGACTTTGCTGGACTACGCCGGGCACTTGCGTCAAAAAGTTGAGTTGGGTGAGCTAGCCATCGCCACAGCGCAAAACCGGTTGTCCAGCGTCAACCGGACCATGGCCGCGCTTCGCGGTGATCAATATGTGAAAGTGCCGAGCCCGAGCAAGGCGTTAGGAATGCGGCGGACCACCGTTCGCACAACCGCTCCCCAAGGCCAAGATCGTGAGCAAGTTATGCGCATCGTCGAAGCACTTCGCGAACACCAAATGCCGCGCGCGGCGGCTATCGCTCAGTTGGCGCGAGCCACCGGCATGCGCTTACGCGAGGCGATTTTGGCCGACCTACCGCGTTTAAAACGTGAGGCCGAACGCTACGGCAAGATCAACATCCAGGATGGCACCAAAGGTGGCCGTTCAGGCGCGTTGGCACCTCGCTGGATCACTGTGGATGATCACATCCGTGACGCGCTGAGGTTTGCCCAAAAGGTCTCGCCCGACCATAGCCGCAACCTGCTTGCACCGAACGAACGCTACCTCGATTTCTTGCAGGGAATCGTCGGCCCCGCACGGGACATCCTCCATAAGAACAACCTCAAAGGCTTCCATGAATTGCGGGCAGCCTATGCATGCGAACGTTACGAGCAAATCACCCATCATCCCGCGCCTATCAACGGTGGCCATTGCTATCAGCTCAACCGACACCTCGATCAGGAGGCCCGAGTACAAATCAGCTATGAGCTGGGGCACGGCCGTATCGGCGTGGTATCGGCTTATATTGGTGGTCGAGCATGAACACGGCATTCGATATGGAGCTGTTCCTGGCGGGCGTCTTGACCGGGTCACACACCACACGCCAACGCCACCTGCGTCAGGCGAAGACTATCCAAACAGCGATCGCTGAGCGCTGGCAATGCGACAATCCATGGAATTGGCAGAGAAAACACCTTGCATGGTTTTTGAATCACCATCTAAACCAGCGCACTGAATCGACGCGCTATTACTATTTGCTGACCATGCAATTACTCACTCATCGTCTAGGAAAATCCTGGCAGTTCACCCCCTAAGCGAAGGTCAGAAAACGGCCCAGAGTGTGTAAAAACGCCAGATTGGGTTTTCTATATCGACGCTAGGAGACCATGCTTACGTTTCGAAAACTGATCAAGTCTGTGACGTTTCCAGGAACAGTTAAGACCGCTCAGCAACCTCTTAAAGCCCTTTGGATGGGGCAAAAAAGACCCGTTTTTACGCCGTTAACGCTTCATCAAGCCAGTGGTGCCGATGATTTTTATGACCCGTTTCAGGTTGTAGGCAAGCACATTCAAGCTCATCTCGGCGCTTACCCCGTTAAGCTTTCGGGTCAGAAAGTGCGTCGCACCCATCCATTGCTTGAGCGTCCCGAAGGGATGCTCAACAGTCCGTTTTCGGATTCGCATCATCTCCGGCATGTTGCTCAGCCGATTCTGCATTTGCTCCAGTACGGCTTCATGTCCCCATCGCCGAACTCGCCGTTGCTTGCTCGGTGTGCACTTCGATTTCAGCACGCATCCCTGGCAATTAGAACTCCAGTAACGGTGCAACTTCAGGCCTTTTTCAACGCTGGAAAAGCGCCAGATCAACGCCTCTCCAGCGGGACAAATGTATTCGTTTTTTGCCGCATCATAGATGAAGGCATCGTTATTGAAACGCCCGTCAGCCTTGGCTCCAGAGGTCATCGGCTTGGGCACATAGGCGGTGATGCCTGCATCGTGACAAGCTAGGATTTGTTCGCTTTTGAAGTAACCTCGGTCAGCCACTACCGACAACGTATCTGACGCCATCGCCTCGCGGGCCTGCTTGGCCATCGAGCTGAGTAGATCGCGGTCGGAACCGACGTTGGTCACCTCATGCGCAACGATCAAATGGTGCTGGGTATCGACTGCTGTCTGCACGTTGTAACCGACGATTCCAGTGCCGCGCGTCATCATGGAACGGGCGTCTGGATCGGTCAGTGAAACCTGTTTGTCCGGCGAGTCGTTGAGCTGGATTTCGATCGCTTGAAGCTCCTTCATTTGCGTCTTCAGCTTGGCGATTTTCTCTTCCAGCCGCACGGCCTTGGGCTCCGAGGATGTGGGTTCTTGTCGATCGGCAGCATCGAGCGCGGTCAGGTAACGGCTGATGCTCGATTCAATTTCTTCCATTCGCCGCTTCAGTTTGGCGCTGGTGAAATTGCGGTCGCGGTTGTTGACCGCCTTGAACTTGCTGCCGTCGATGGCGACCAGATTCTCTCCGAACAGTCCCAACTGCTGACACAGCACAATGAACTGGCGGCAGACACCTCGAATGGCCTTGCTGTTGTCTCTTCGGAAGTTGGCAATGGTTTTGAAATCGGGCATCAAGCGACCGGTCAGCCACATCAACTCGACATTGCGCCGGGCTTCTCGCTCCAGCCGTCGACTCGACTGAATGCGGTTGAGATAGCCGTAAATGTAGATCTTCAGCAGGATCGCGGGGTGGTAAGCAGGCCGGCCAGTGTCAGCTGGAATGACGCCTTCAAAACCCAGCTTGACCAGGTCAAGTTCGTCGACAAAGACTTCGACTACGCGCACCGGATTGGTATCCGTGACGTAATCGTCGAGGCTTTCGGGCAGTAAGGTGCTTTGGCCTCGATGCTCACCCTGAATGAAACGTTTCATGGGCAATCCTGCGTTAACACTTTGGGCAATCATAGCAACGATAGCCGCGTCTTCACGTACTGTGATGTAAGCACGATATGCTACTGAATTTGGAATTGAAGGGCTTACGCATGGATGTAATTTCAGCACACCAATTTTGTAAAAGTCACCGCAAACAAATTGAAGCAAGTAATCGTTGTGGCTGTTTTTACTGCTTAAGTGTGTTTTTCCCCGTAGAAATCACAGAGTGGGTCGACTTGGATACCACCGCCTTGTGTCCGAAGTGTGGGATTGACTCAGTCATCGGTTCAGCATCCAACGTGCCGGTTAACCCAGAGTTTCTTTCGAAAATGAACGAGCACTGGTTCTAAACGCCCCCTCTTTTTGATGGCTTCCGTTTAGTCTGGCATCTACATGCAACTGGGTTTGCCTCAGAGGCATACGTTGCTGCTGATCGACTACGTTTTTACACACTCTGGGCCAAAAGCGGCCCTTCACTTTAAAGTCTGAAGCGCATGGAAGAAGCCTTTCTTTAACTGGCCTCCACAAATGTGAGAATGCCAGCTTGCGGCCCAGCCACAAGGTGTGATCTTGCTGTTTAGTGGCAGTGGTAGTCGTTCGTTTTATGGTTGCGATGGCAACCTTTTGAATCAGTACCGCCACTGTGCGCGAAGACAGCAACGGACGTAATCGAAAGTAAAGCGGCGATCAAAATGGCGGACAGTTTCATCAGGGCTTGCTCCATGATCATGTTTTTTTATCCGTGAGATATCTCACGCTTCGCAGCGTATGGCTAATTGCCTTCATTGGGCAAGCGACTTCCTAACTGTCTTCCCAACATTAGATGAACGGCTGAGCGCCTACTTCTAGCTACCACTGGCTCTGGTTTAGGATGGCCCCACATCTCCCTAGGGGGGATATAAAATCCCCTACAAACGGGAAACTCGTCGCTTTCATGCAGCAGTGGCGAAAAAGGCACAACCTCCGAGAGTGCCTAGCGCGGCCATTCGCACGAGTAACACTCCGAAATAAACAAGGCTGCGATTGCGGCCTTGTATTTCTACGTGACGACACTGTCCTCTGAGCCAGCGATTGAGCGACTCAAACTGAATGTAGGCTTTGGGTCGATTGTGTTGTAAAAGTCGGTCCTTCCAGACTGCCCGCGCACTGACTGCTGAAAATGCCTTTTTTGCGCGCAGCTACGCGAAATCTGAGAACGGAATCCTCTGCTCAAAGTAAAGAATTCAATCTCAAGCGCGTACTTTTCTGCCGTGGAAACCATGGCCGACTTTTTCCACAGAATCGGTCGATGACTGCCCTTCGCGACGAGCAGAAAACGACTGTGGATTCAACCCGTCGATGCAATACTCTGCTGGCTCAATATTGAATGTTTTTTACATCGACTTGGTTGAAATGCACACATTAGCGCAAGGTTTATTTATTCAATTCGTTGAGGTGCTACAGTTTTACATCCCCGTAGAGAACTCAGGTGGGTGTTTGATTGCAGTTCGTATCGTGCGCAAGGCATCATCGTATTGACAAAGTAAATGCAAAGCCCAGTCGATACGTGTGCGGATGCGAACATCATTTTCGTCTGAGGGAATTTCGCTATTCAACATCGATTCAACATTTCTTATGATGAGTTGTTCAGGCAAATACATGATCCGGCTGTTTTTGTAGCTCGAAGCACGCAATTCAGTAATTGGATAGGCTCCCCCGAGCCCAGCCGAAACCCCCACCAGGAGCGCTGGCTTGTGTCCAAGTTCACCGAGTCCTGCGTACAAAAAGAAATTTTTCAGCGCCGGGCAAGCCATGCCATTCCACTCCGGACTGATCACGATCAGTGCGGTAGCTTTTTTAAGGATGGATTGCTGGACATTCCAGATTCCATCAATGTCTTCTTCTGGCCACAGCGGTAGCCGACTGGAAGCCAAGTTCAGCAGTTCGCCTGAATCACAAAGACCAAGTTGCTCTAATCGGTCGCGCAAATATTTGGCGACTTTGAGTGATTGGCTGTTTGATCTATTCGATCCAGACAGCAGAACGATATGACGGCTCATTGCGCCACCTTCTGTTTAGCGTTGCGTGCTTTCGGGGCGACACGGCGTGAACGCACGATGGGCCAGAACAACTCTTCTTTCCAACTGATCGGTGACAAGTGTTCGATACCGTATAAGGGCGGACGCCGGCGGGTAATTTTGGCCGTACCGAACAGGATGTCCCAGAAGAACAACAGGTTGCCGAAGTTGCCCTTGTAATGCGTGACACCATCCTCGGCAGTCAAGCCGTGATGGGCTGAATGAGTGGAGGGGGTGGAGATCGTTCGCTCCAGAACCCAGACAATAGGACGCAACACACGGATGCCATACAGTTTGTCATCCCACGCAACGCTGCTGTGCGCTGCGAAGATGACGATCATCTTTAGGATCAGATAAACATAGTAAATATGCGCAAGTCCTAGATAGATCAGTATGCCGGACAGCCAGATGCCGGGCATCAGCATGTAGTAGAAGCTGTTGTTTCGATAAACGATGCGGACACTCATGTAGGGCGCGGAGTGATGAGCGCGGTGCAGCGCATAAAGTGCCGGGACCCGATGTGTCAGCCGATGCCACCAGTATTGAGTCATGTCATCCAGTACTAGAAACAACACGAACCCTGCGATCCAAGGAATGCTGGCCAGGGCGCCTTTCATTTCCGGAACAGCCAGGCTCAGGATTTTTCCACTGAGCCACATGACACTGGGGAACGTGATTGCAACTAGAATCCCGGAGCCTATGACTTCGATCAGTACGTCACGCTTCCCGCTCGACGGGTGTCGGAGCGAAGAACACGCAAGTTCCAGCAAGATGAAGGCGAGGAATATCCCGGCCACTATTACGGAAGGATTGTTGGCGAGCATTATTGTATTCATGGCACTCTCGATTCAGGCCCCTGCGGGCAATGCCCTTTCATTAGAAGCCAACGAGTAAGCCATCCCTATGCGCGAAACGGACAAAATTGAGCGAGAACAGGTCAATCGTTCCCCCCTGCGCTTTCATCGCGGCAAATTGGGCCAGGTGCTGGAGCGTTTCCTGGATAGCCAGGCCTTGAGAGAAAACAGGGATTACAGCCTGATCGAGCTGGATCAGCTTTGGCGCGAGGCGGCGCGCATCGATCCGGCGATCGGGTTGAAACTGTTCACGCTATTCACGCCTCAGGACTGGCACGTCCTGGCCTATCTGTGCTTGTACAGCCCCGACGTTTTATCATCCATGAAGCTTTGGGCCCGGTACGCGCGGCTTGCGGCGGACACGGACACGGTGAGACTGCTCAATGATGAAAACGGCGTCGGCATCGAGCTGTGCGTCGATGCGCCCAGTGAGTTGGCGCGCTATGTCATTGAGCACTACGGTGCAATGTCCATCGCGCAGTTACGGCGGGGAACAGGGCAGCAGGTGCAGCCGGTCCTGGCAAGATTTACTCACTCTCGTCCGTCGTATTACAAGCAATACACCCAATGGTTTGGGGGCCGTGTCGAGTTTGACTGTCCGATTAACTGCTTCTATTTCGACGCTCGAAGCTTGAGCCTGCCGATGCAGACACATCATCACGGGATGCTTGAGTTATTGACCCAGGAACTGGATCGACGGATCGCCGCGCATCGGAATTTCAGCGGTTGGTCAGCCAAGGTTGCTGAAGGAGCGCGACGATCTCTAGCGAGAGGTGAAACTCCCAATCTGGACAATCTGGCGAAGGCGCTGCACCAGACGCCAAGGACCTTACGGAGACGACTGGAAGAGGAAGGTACAACCTTCAGACAATTGCTCGATCAGATTCGCGCAGAATTGGAACTGCATCTTGAATTGCAAGGAGAGTCATTAACGGAGATTGCAGCTCAACTAGGCTACAGCGATTTGACGGCGTATCTCCACGCCCGAAGTCGATGGCGTGACAGGAAGTAATGTGGCGGGCCCGAACTTTTCGGAACGACAGCGTTACCTCACAAATCACCTGGTTTGGCTCTGCCTGGACGCACACCGGTGTCAGACTCTTCCTTCACTCTGACTGACGATTCGGCATTTCCAAGGTCAGCCTCAATTAGCCCAATGCAACCCCAGCAATCACCGCCACAATCGACTGAAAGTGGATCGTCTTCGAGGCCCAGTTTTCGACCGCAAATACCGCACACATCTGACATGCCTAGATCCTTCCTTAGTTAAAAATTTTCTTACGCCGAAAAAGTAAAAACCTGCGATTGAAATCCTGCATTTTCGCTCGGGCTCGGGCTTTACGTAGAAGCGTAC
This sequence comes from Pseudomonas sp. TAE6080, assembly GCF_018732265.1. NCBI lineage: Bacteria > Pseudomonadati > Pseudomonadota > Gammaproteobacteria > Pseudomonadales > Pseudomonadaceae > Pseudomonas > Pseudomonas sp. TAE6080. The sequence goes on along the minus strand of NZ_JAHIDY010000027.1, from coordinate 22,119 downwards.
TAAAACGCAGCTTTCATCGTTCAATTTCTCACCGATTCGAAAATCCGACTTTTTCAACAGAATCGGCCGATTTCAGCCCTTCACGACGGGCAGCTATCGGCAATGCGCAGCTTTTGTGAACTGGCGAGTGGTCGTTGCTGGCGGCACCCCACTCCTGGCGCCTGCTTTCAATGTTTAAGTGCTCGCCCACATCAATCGACAGGGGTGTTATCACCGACTGCGACAAGGTGAAAGTTGACCGTCCTGACCGGTTGCTTCTGTGACTGACCGGCGACGAGAAAACCTTCGAATACCTGAATGAAGTCGGCACCATCCAGCGCCTGCTGGACCGCGAGCACGCGCAGGGCGAGGCGGCGCAGGCGGTTGATGTCCATGCTGCCGGTGAACAGCTCGGCCAGGGTGGCGATGCCCTCCTGAGTCTGGGTCGTGCGTGGCGCCCCCAACCCCAGGCTTTTCAGGTTGCGTTGCAGCGCGCCGTTTTGTGCCGTGGCGACATGCAAGAAGGCCTCATGTTGCAACAGTTGGTTCTTGTCCGGTTCCGAGAACAGGGCACTGGCACGCAGGCGGATGCGACTGGCCCCGGCGATGGCCTTGGCGGCCAGGGTCGGATCGAGCACGACGGTGATCCGGGCGGGTCCGAAGAAGCGGTCGAGTTCCGGTTGCATCCAGGCGGCGAAGACCTCGGCCGGAATTTCCGCCGGGCTCGGTGGAATCCGGGTTCCGCCCAGAAGGGCATCGGTGGTCTTGAGGAGGAATTGGGCCGCGTCCAGCATGCTTAGTTTCAGGCGCGAGTAGTAGAAGTCCGGGTGCCGGTACAGCGCTGACGAATACTGAGTAAAGGCGGGTGTGCCGATGGCACCGAGCATATGCCCCGCCGTGGCATAGCTGCGCGCCGTCATGGCGAGGTGGCGCCCGGCCGGATGGTCCTCATCGCAGCGGCCGATAAAGGCTTCGAGGGCGGCGATGTCGGCGCTGTGGTCGCGCGGGCGCAGCTCGATCTTGGGCAGTTTCGCCTGCCCGGCGCGCCAGCGTGTCAGGAATACTTCCTCGACCCCATCCGGCCAGGACAAGGCATCCAACACGCGGATCTTGCGGACCAGACCGGGTAGAGCGGCATCCAGTTCGGACAGGGGAGCGACGCTCACAGAAATCTCCTTGGGAGACAAGGTTCAATCGTAAAAGCGTAGTCGCTGGCGATGCATCGCGTGCTGATAGGCAAGTCTGAACTAAGCTTTTCTGTGTGCTTGCGGATGTATGGTCTTGGCCATCCGGGCAGGGCTGAACTCAGGATGGAGCAGTTGGAACACGTCAGACCCAAACAACGTGTGGAGCACTGATCATGTTGGGAATCCGCGGTTGGGTAACACATTTTACGGCTCATCCCTCTGCACGCTCAGTGCCGATCACTCACATCCTTGCGGTCCTAGCGTTCACACTTTTCGCTGGCGCGATTGATGCTGCAGCCGAGGCAAAGGCGCCCCCCGAGGCGCCGCTGCGTGAGCAACTCACCCTCCCGACCGAGAGCGCAATGAAGCCGTGGACCGGTGATCTCGACGGGATGATCGATCGACAGATCATTCGAGTCCTGACGGTTTACAGCAAGACGTTTTATTTTGTCGACAGAGGTGTCCAGCGCGGAACGACTTACGATTTTTTTCGTGTATTCGAGGAGGATCTGAACAAGAAGCTGGCCAAGGATAAAAAGCTCAAGCACAAGGCGCTGAAAGTGCGGGTGGTGCTCATTCCTGTGGCACGGGATGAACTGCTGCCGGCGCTGGCTGCCGGCAAAGGCGATATTGCGGCGTCCAACCTGACCGTGACCGAGGAACGCAAGCAACTGGTTGATTTTACTTCACCTGTCTATCGCAACGTCAGCGAGGTGGTGGTCTCCGGTCCCGACTCGCCCGCGGTGTCCAGCGTGGACGAATTGGCGGGGCAGGTGGTCTTCGTTCGCAAATCCTCCAGTTACTACGAGAGCCTGATGGCCCTCAACCAGCGTTTCGCCGGCGAGAACAAACCTGCGGTCATCCTCAAGGAAGCACCAGAGGCCCTGGAAGACGAGGATCTGATCGAGATGCTGAACGCCGGGATGATTCCTCTCATCGTCGTGGACAAGCATAAAGCGGACTTCTGGAAGAAGGTCTTCCCGGCTATCACGGTGCATGACGACGTCACGTTACGCACCGGAGGGGAGATTGCCTGGGCGATTCGCAAGGGCAGTCCGCAGTTGCAGGCCTTCACCAATGATTTCATCACTCGTCACGGTCAGGGGACCGCCATCGGAAACATGATCCTGACGCGTTTTTTTAGAAGCGAAAAATATGTAAAGGCCTCTGTCTCCGAGTCCGAACGCAAGAAATTTATCGCATTGGTTCAGTACTTTCAGCAGTACGGAGACAAATATGATGTGGACTGGTTGCTGATGGCCGCCCAGGGATACCAGGAATCTCAACTGAATCAGGCAGCCAAGAGCAAGGTGGGGGCCATCGGTGTCATGCAGGTCATGCCCGCCACCGGCAAGGAACTCGGCGTCGGCAACATTGCTGAAGTCGAGCCAAACATTAACGCCGGGATCAAGTACATGCGTTGGATGATCGACCAGTATTATGGCAAGGAGCCCATGACCAATCTGGACAAGGCCTTGTTCGCCTTCGCTTCTTACAATGCAGGGGCGGGCAGGATTTCCAAACTTCGCAAAGAAGCCACCCTCCGTGGGCTGGACCCGAACGTCTGGTTTCACAATGTTGAGTACGTTGCCGCCGAGAAGATCGGTGCGGAGACGGTTACCTACGTCAGTAATATCTACAAATACTACATTGCCTACCAATTGATCATGCAAGCCAATGCGGCGAAAGCCGAGGCTGCGCAGACGTTGAAAGACCAGAGCAAAGAGTTGCCTTGATTGACCAATGTGACCACAGGAGCGAAAAAATCTTTTCAACCTACACTGAATTGGGTTGAGAACGCCCTGGAAAAAAGCCCCGTGCTTAGGTCTGCGAACCTTACGAGGGCATCACGCTGACGCAGGTGTGGCGAGGATGAGCGGATGCAAAGCACTGGAGAGCCAAAGCGGGCCCGTGTACTTGATCCGGTCGATCGTGTCACGGAGGTCATTTTCGGCCTGCTCATGGCAATGACCTTCACTGGAACCATCAGCGTGGCCACGTCTGGCCGGGAGTCGGAACGCACGATGATGATCACCGCGCTGGGTTGCAACCTCGCCTGGGGATTCGCGGACGCCGTGATGTATTTACTGCGAACCCTGATCGAGCGTGTGCGCAACCGCACGCTACGCGCAAGTCTATGCGGCGCGACTGATGCAGTCACCGGAAAAGCGCTCATTGCTGAGGCATTACCCCCTCGTCTCGCGGCAGTGGTCGGCACGGATGATCTGGAATCGTTGCGTCGCCGTGTGCTCGAGTTTTCATCTATGCCCTTACCGCCGGCCTCGGCTAGGGATGATTTCAAGGGGGGCGTGGGTTTTTCCTGCTGGTGGCGCTCTAGACATTGCGCTTGTGGTGCCGTTTCTGGTGCTGGATCGGACGGCGCTCGCCGTACGCGTTTCTAACCTGGTCGGACTCGCAGTGCTGTTCATCGCCGGTTGGGTACTCGCGAAATACGCTGGCGCAAAACCGTGGCAAGGCGCAATTGCGTTGGCAGTCACCGGTGCTGTTCTGATCACCGCGATCATCGCGCTCGGTGGATGAACAGATTGCAACCCTACGCTGTTTATTGGTGAGGTCTCGATCATGGCAAAAGACAAGAAAAAAGCCCCCAAGAGCCACTCTGCTGAAAGCCTGAAACTGAAGAACAAGGATTATCTTGAGCAACTGCGCAGCCTGCACGTCGAACTTGTCAAATTGCAGGAGTGGGTAAAAGCCAAGGGCATCAAGATCTGTATCGTCTTCGAAGGGCGCGATGGCGCTGGCAAGGGAGGGACGATAAAAGCGCTCACCGAACGCGTGAGCCCCCGTATCTTTCGGGTGGTGGCGCTGACGGCGCCGAGTGAACGAGAGAAAAGCCAGATGTATGTCCAGCGCTACCTGCCGTACCTTCCCGCGGCTGGCGAAGTGGTGATCTTCGATCGCAGTTGGTACAACCGGGCGGGCGTCGAGCGGGTGATGGGATTCTGCACCAAAGAGCAGGTTGCCAGTTTCATGACGACAACGCCGCTGGTGGAGCGTGCAATCGTCGACTCAGGCGTGATCCTGCTCAAGTACTGGCTGGAAGTCAGCGAAAACGAGCAGACCCGCCGGCTTCAGGCACGTATCAAGGACGGACGCAAAATCTGGAAACTGACCCCGATGGATCTCAACTCATACAGCCGCTGGTATGACTATTCACGCGCGCGTGACGACATGTTCAAGGCCACTGACACCGAACATGCCCCATGGGTGGTGGCCAACTCGAACGACAAGCGCCGGGCGCGCCTTAACATCATCACCGATTTGCTCAGCCGCATCCCGTACAAGGATGTCGCACGCGAGGAGGTGATATTGCCCAAGCGGCAGAAGCCTGGTGGCTATCGCGACCCGGATTATCCGCACCGACGAGTTCCCGAAAAATTCTGACGGACACGTATAAGCGAATCTGCGCTGTACACCAACGGGCCACAGTCCTATGAGCCATTCGGATTCTTCGCCTCCCGCCCCGGAACCGGGCCGAGTTGCACGTCGCGATGCCGGCGACGAGACCGGCTGGGGCCGCTGGCTTCCTGGACTCCGCACGCTGCGCGGGTATCAGGTTGCCTGGTTGCGTCACGACATCATGGCCGGACTGGTGCTCACCACGATGTTGGTGCCCGTGGGCATAGCCTACGCCGTGGCATCGGGCGTACCCGGCATCTATGGCCTCTACGCGACCATCGTTCCGCTACTCGCATATGCATTGTTCGGGCCTAGCCGGATTCTGGTGCTGGGCCCGGACTCGTCATTGGCCGCCGTTATCCTTGCTGTCGTCCTTCCTCTGTCGGGCGGCGACCCGCATCGCGCCGTAGCCCTTGCGGGCATGATGGTGATCGTTTCAGGAACTGTGTGCATCCTGGCGGGCATCATGCGTTTGGGCTTCATTACGGAGTTGCTGTCTAAACCCATCCGTTACGGGTACATGAACGGCATCGCGCTGACCGTATTGATCAGCCAATTACCCAAGATTTTCGGTTTTTCGATAGAGTCCGACGGGCCGGGGAGAAACCTGTGGGCCATCGCCACCGCGGTAATGGAAGGAAAGACCAACTGGTCCGCGTTCATGATCGGCGCAGCCACCTTGGTCGTGATCCTTCTGCTCAAACCCCACAAACGGGTGCCGGGCATCTTGATCGCAGTGGTCGGTGCGACTGTCGCCGTCGGTGTGCTGGACCTTGGCGCCCGCGCCGGGGTGTCGGTGCTCGGTGTTCTTCCACAAGGTTTACCTGCCTTCGCCATCCCCTGGATCACCCGAGCTGATATTGTCCCCGTGCTCATCGGCGGTTGTGCCGTCGCCCTGGTGTCGTTCGCCGACACCAGTGTGCTTTCTCGTGTGTATGCAGCGCGGACCCGTACCTGCGTGGACCCGAACCAGGAGATGGCGGGGCTCGGTTTTGCCAATCTGGCGGCTGGATTTTTCCAGGGCTTTCCAATCAGTAGCAGTTCTTCACGTACCCCCGTGGCTGAAGCCGCAGGCGCCAAAACCCAGTTGACCGGCGTTGTCGGCGCGTTGGCAGTTGCCCTGCTGCTGATGGTGGCGCCGAACTTGTTGCAGAGTTTGCCCAACAGCGCATTGGCAGCGGTGGTGATCGCATCAGCCATTGGCTTGATTGAAGTCGCCGACCTGCGGCGAATTTATCGCATCCAGCGCTGGGAGTTCTGGCTGTCGATCATGTGCACCCTCGGCGTGGCTGTATTTGGCGCGATTGAGGGCATCGGAATGGCCATCGTAATAGCCGTCATCGAATTTCTATGGGATGGCTGGCGACCGTATTCCGCAGTGCTGGGTCAAGCCAAGGGCGTCAAGGGCTACCACGACATCCAGCGCTATCCGGACGCGCACCTTATACCTGGCCTGGTGCTGTTTCGCTGGGATGCGCCGTTGTTCTTCGCCAACGCCGAACTGTTCAACGACCGAGTGCTCGACGCCGTGGCGGCATCGCCTACGCCGGTACGCTGGCTGGTCGTTGCGGCGGAACCCGTCACCAGTGTGGACGTGACCTCGGCTGACATGCTGGCTGAACTGGACGACACCTTGCACGCGGCGGGCATCAAGTTGTGCGTGGCCGAGATGAAGGACCCGGTCAAGGACAAGCTGAAGCGATTCGGGCTTTTCGCACGGTTTGGCGAAACGGCGTTCTTTCCAACCATAGATGATGCAGTCAGCAGCTATCTCTTGATTCATCCAGTGGATTAGCCGGTTCGGCAGGACGAGGCTTACTGAGTAGTACAGGAGTCACTCAGCGACGGTCGTTCTCAGCGTTATCAAGATTGACCGGCTCGCCCGGTTGGACGCCGAGTTTGTCGCGAATACCCTCGAACATTGCGTCGTATTCTTTGTGCCCGCGCATGATGAGACTGGCATTGGCGGGTACTCCATGCTTGACCGCAGTCTTGGCTACTCGGCTGGCAAAGTTGAAGGCAGTGTCGCGATGCATATCGAATTCTTCAGTAAAGCTGCGACCTGATACTTCTCCAACCATCTTGAAGTGCATCAGCATGCCTTCCTTTGGGTCGCGACGAACTTCATAGATGACATCAATGCTGTATTCCGGGACTCCCGCGTTGCCAGAAGTGCTGGAACGATGAAGACGACCTGGGGTAAACATAGGATGCTCCTTTTTTTGGGGGGATAGCCCTATAAAAAAATTAGGTTAGGGCGTCTCATCAGCGAACTCCCTCGACACGCTCGCAGCGCTCAAGTCTTGCATCCGGGATGACTATCTTCTGTTCATTCGGGGTTGAATTTGTTGTCGGGGGATAATTCCCATTCCCGTGCGAGCTGGGCTGCCATCCATCGTTTGCTTGTTTTGCAAATTATCCTCTTCTTTTTGGTCGTGACAGGACGCACCACCGAGACAGATGGTAGCGGCAATCAAAAAAATAGGACTCAAATGCTTGATCATCGGAATCTCCACGCTTTGAAAGGTCAAGTGGCTTAGATTCTCTCCATGTAATCGCATTAGGTAAGAGCTTAGGTGAAAGCTAGGGGTTACCTATTGCTGCCCGATAGTCGGACCAAGCTGATTGTGTCTAGATTGCCTTAATGGCTGGCGAACTGCTTTTGGCCGACTTCTGCCTGTCGCGACTGGCCGAAGTCGACCCAGAGCGGTAGGTGAGCCAGTGGGCCAGCGGTCAGACGGTATGAATTATCTGCCGTCTCCGCACTCCACCGCCCGAGGAGCAGTTGTTTCTTAATAGCGGTGAACTCCGCTCCGAGGCAAAGCTAATGGCATCTATCGATGACTTCAGAATCGAGTCACATAAACTCTTAATGGAACTGGACGCTGCCACGATGGGAATGATGATGCTGGTCTCAGCCAGATGTGTTTCAGGCCCCGACTGGGACGCTGCTAGCAAGAGGCAGTACGATGCCTACGAAAGCTGGGACACGTTTATAAATTTCCCATCAGGGCCGGCCTCTGGCAATGCTACGTTTGTCAGCTGAATTGTTGCCGCCTCCTCATACTTACCTTCTTGTTCTGGAGATTTTTATTGCACCGGCGAGAAGCGTTTTTAAAGGAAGCCATCGAGGTCCATCGTGCTTACGAGCAGGCCACGGAAACTTTGCGTCGGCTATTGAGGGAGAACAAAGGATGTAGCCCTGAGTGGGATGAGGTCGTTGAGCATCAGCAGCAGCTCTTAGCGGCGTGGGCGGCACTTCCTGTCAAATACGGCGACTTCGATTCTGAGGACGATCCAGGTTGAGCGCTGTGTCGGCTCGCACCATTAAACTGGTCGTAGCCGCGGGTGGGAAATACATCGTGTTGTCCATAAAAAAGATGTCAGCGGACGAGAGACCGCTTTTGACCGAGGCTGTGTAAAAACGTTTTTGAGCGCGACAGGTACTCAAAACCGGACTGAAAATCGCGCTTCTACGCGAAACCCACATCTGCTGACGTGCCGATAAATTTCAGATTTAACGTAGACGCGCACACTTAAAATCTGGCGAAGCGTTTTTACACACTCTGGACCCAAAGCTGCCGGTGGCAAAAGGCAGAGCCACAACCCAAAGCGGACCTCCAGATGGCAGTTCCAACCATGTCCTCATGGGTCACATCTTTAATAGGCGTTCCCAGCTTCAATTTGACGAACATTGGAAACGTTTGGGCGAGTAAAAAACATGCCGGTCATTAAGACCGGCATCTTTAGCTCATTTTGCGAAATCAAACAAACTCGTCGTCCTCCCCGCCACCGAAGAAGCCCTCGTCAGCATAGTAGTCATCTGCTGCGGGTTCCTCCTGTGCCACTGGTGGCTCTTCTACAGGTGCTTGGCTAGCAAGTTGATCAGCACCATCGTCTTGGAACATACCCATCAACATGTTACCAAGCACCATCCCTCCAGCAACACCGGCGGCCGTTTGCAAGGCGCCCGAAAGGAAGCCGCCACCTTGCGCCGGCGCTCCGCGTTGGACGAACCCTGGCTGCTGTCCTGCACCTGATTGTTGTCCGAAACGCCCGCTGGCAAGTGAGCTTTGTGCACCGGTATTGCCAGCCAGGGAACTGGCCGGCCGGTTCTCAACTGGGTGAGCCTGGCTACGACCGCCAAACAGGCCTGCCAAGAAACCGCCACTGTTCTGCTGTGAAGCATTCTGAGCACCCTTGAGAGCTTCAATCTCCGCTGCCTGTTCTTTAATGCGAGCGTCCAACTGCTCGATAGCATTTTCCTGCACGATGATGGCCTGCGCCATGAAATAGGGGGCTGCGGGCTGACGAGCAACGTGCTCCCTTATCAATGCGTCTGCCTGGGGCTCTCGCGGTGCGGATTGCCCCTCAACAGCATGCAGGCGGGCAAAAAGTCCATCAATCAGGTTCTTCTCTTCAGGTTGCATAATGTCTACTCAATGCCTTATGGCAGGTGCACGCATCATCAGAAGCGGCTTCTGCGATGTCAAAAAACAGCTATTTCAAGAGGTTTCAACACGCGATCAAGCGCTGGATAAATATTTCCAGTGACATTATTTTTTCAGAACATGACGGCCTCAAAAGAGTGCAGGAGCACTTCTGACCACAGGGGAAATGACTTCCCAGCCAAGCTACCGCCGCCCTCAAGAGTCTATTGAAGGCGGCGGTAGTTCAAAGCAAGTTCGAAACCACGCGGAGTCAGCGACTCACTGCTGGATGGTTTCGTCACTTATGACCGATTTCTGCCGGTCGTCATTCCCACGTGCGCTGGTCAAGTCGGCTGCAAATGACTGGTCAGTTGTGATGCAGATGGGGGGCAAGTCCGTGCAACTCCAAAAGCCCAGCCGCCCGCTGGACTTTTTACTGCCCGCTCATCTGCTCAGTCGCACACTTTTCACCTGCCAAATTCAAACTATTACGGCCCAGAAAAGCTGGACCTCATTGGTGAGGTGGGTATGTCTACCGATTCGAGTTTTCAAAACCAAACACAAGGTTCTGTTCCATCCAAGCCTGAGCCAGGTTCAGATGAGCCGACGCTAGATCCAGATGATCCGAACAAATACGATCCGTTGAAAAATCCAAGCGATGATCGTCCAGAAGACTGGAAGGATCCTGGTGAGAGGACTACCCCAGAGGCGGATGAACAGACACCGCTTTCAGACGATAGGAGATAGGAGAGAAAGCCCGGCCAGTGAGCCGGGTTTTTCTTCTCCGTTCGTCTACTGCGCTGCACTTGTAACGCTTTGCCGTTTCTCATGTTCAAGCACGGCATCCCGCGCATCAGCACGGAGGTTCAGCATGGACATTGACGAGAACGCACCTGGCAACAAATCACAGCAGCCCGAAACGCGCACAACGGACAACGAAACCGGCCATGACCCCAAGAGGGACGAGCCCGAAGTTCCGCTGCCTCCAGACGACGAGGCTCCTGTCGACGAAGACATGACTGACGTGGATGCAAATAACTCGGTGTCGAGTGAGCATCCAGAAGCTGGACAGAGCGGTCGAGTCGATAACCCTGATGCCGACCCACAGATGGACGATCAGGACGAAAACGATAAGGAAGCTCGCGGTATGCCTGCAAGTGACCCTGAATCAGGTGCCTGAATTAGTTCGGATGATTTCCGATGCCCGCTCAACGCGGGCTTTTTTACGCCTCGAGTTTACCTGTAGCCACGGCAGCCCTTGGGGAGGCTTGGACGTCGATGGCCGGATAGTGCGACGTACGGAATCAACACCGGCAGCCCCCGCACCCTGACCTCACATGCTTTCGGGGTGGTGCGAGACGGGATCAGCGAGACCGATGCAATAGGGCGTCGGCGCCGTGAACGTCTTCGGCAGACAGCGGGATTTAGAGCAGTGAATAGCCGCTGGGTTCGTACACGCGTCTAATGCCTGCATTTGGCCGATTCTGTTGAAAAGTCGGTTGCCAAAATCGCTCAAATATTGATGGGTAAAAACACCTCTTTTGCGGGCTGCTACGTGGAATCCGAGTCTTGAACCTTCTGCCCAAAGCACAGATTTCAATCTCAGGCGCGAACTTTTCTGCTGTGGAAACCGAAGCCGACTTTTTCAACAGAATCGGCTGTGGATTCAACCGGTCGACGCAACAGATTGGCTATCTCGCCCTACTCGAACTCGCCAGGCATACAACCCCAAGGGTGGAAAGCGCATGTCTTGCTGCAATGAAGGTGACGGTCACATTGAGTGTCACCTTCATTCGTTAGCGAGGCTGGTGGCCTCTGCTCCAATTTAGAGGGCCTTTTTTTCGGCGTTGAAGCCGTCGAAGTTTTCGAACACGCCCATGAAGCCCGGAATGCTCGCTTCACGCGCCCAGTCGCGCTGCAATTCGCAGTACATCTGTACGCGACTGATCAGTTTCGCCCCCGCCCGCTCCATGCGGCGCAATGCTGCTTCGTGCGCGGCAAGGGAGGTTCCACCGACCGCATCGACCGGAATATAGACCTCATAACCTTCTTGGATCGCGTCGAGTACCGGGAAGGCCAGACAGGCTTCGGTCCACAGCGCGGTCATGATCAGTTTGCGGCGCCCGCAGGCTTTAACCGCCTGCTTGAATTCGCTGTCTTCCCAGCTATTGATCGAGGTGCGGTCGTAGGTAGGCAAGTGGCCGAGCACGTCTTGCAGTTGCTGAATGGGCGGCTTGTTGCGACCGGTGCCGACGTTGACGGTCGAGTGAATGATGGGGAGATTGAAGTTAACCGCCGCCTTGGCGACGCTTGTGATGTTGAACACCAGTTCCTCGCGCGGCATCGAGCGGATCGAGGACACCTGGACCGGCTGGTAGTCGATGATGATAAAAGCCGAGTTATCCGGCGTCAGGAGTTGGTCGGTGTGGGGGTTGCGGATCGTTTCGCTCGTCATAGCTAGTCCTCGTTATGGATGTGATCCACGCGTGCAGTTGAGCTGGATATCTCACGCGCTGAGGCGACGATCACGAACCTGACACTGCTGCGAGTAAGGGGCGAGCCGTTAACAAGCCATGCGTCAGCGGCGTCGTTGCCTGTGAGCGGCATTTTGCTGTTCCCTTAAGCGCACCGGTAGTAGCATTGCTCGACTAGCTGTGTAGCGAGAAGGGGAACGCCGAATTGGATATCGAAGAGCTACGGACATTTGTCGAGGTTGCCGATGCCGGAGGCGTTTCGCCTGCTGCGCTTCGGCTTGGAGTATCCAAGTCGATCGTCAGTCGCAGGCTGGCGCGTCTGGAAACGGAGCTTGGCGTGCAGTTGCTGACACGGTCCACCCGTGGCGCGGCGCTGACAGAAGCCGGTGCTACGTTCCGCGAACATGCCGCCAAGGTGTGTGCCGAGATTGAATTAGCACGGGAAGCAATTCTGCCCGCGGGCCCCCTGCGTGGTCGTATGCGCGTTGCCGCACCGCTGTCTTTCGGACCGACGCATATCGCCCCGGTGGTGGCAGAGATGGCGCGCAGACACCCACAGCTGAATATCCAGACCTGCTACACCGATCGCTTTGTAGATCTCATTGCCGAGGGATACGACTGTGGCATACGGGTTGGCTACCTTCCTGACTCCAACCTTATCGGCAGACGTGTGGGCCCGATCGGAGTCCAACTGGTCGCGAGCCCAGGCTATATCAAGGCCTATGGCTCACCGCAACGGCCGGACGAACTGGCCTCCCATCAAGCCCTGATGCAGAGCACTGAGGCCTGGCAGTTTATGGATGGTGGCAAGGTTATTTCGGTTCGCCCTCAGGGGCGATTCAAGGCCGACAACGGCGTCGCGCTTGTCGCCGCCGCCATAGCAGGGCTGGGGGTCGCTTACCTGCCCGATAGCCTCACCCATGACAGCCTCGCCTCCGAGGCACTGGTGCCAATCATGACGAGTTATCCACCGCCTCCCGCGGGAGCGTATTTGGTCCGTCCTCCAGGTCAGCATCCCGCGCGGAAGATCCGTGTCCTCACCGAACTCCTGATCGAGTACTTCGGAAAGTCTCCACACTTTGCAGGGGCCGCCTCTACCTTTCCCCCCGAGTCTGCCCAATGACTGCTTCTGGCCGTTTTTGACTATCACCGCCGGCAGCTATGGGTCGACTGCGGCCCTTCGTGACTGGCAGCAATCGACTGTGGATGCACCCTCCTCCCGGCGTCCTTCCGACCATGCGCAACTCCCTACCGAGGTCAGTAATCCCCCTGCTACGCTGAAAATTTCACGGAGGATTGCACAATGCCAAACTCAGACTTACTCCCTTCCCTGCTAGTTAAGATCAACGAAAACCAGCTCGCCCTGGAGGCCGCCATCATGGAGCTTTCGAACTGGGTAGAGATGCGCGGATCGGCAGACGTCGCCGACAATGTTCGGGGCGCCCTGGACACGATCGATCGAAACGAGGAGTTCATCAAGATAACGCTTGCTGTGCTCATGACTCCCGACTAATCGCGAAAGTTCGCCATGTGTCGGTTCGGCATTTTTTGGCAGACCAGGGAGTCTATCCGTAACCAGTTTCTTGTAGATATTATTCACAGCTCGTCGGAAATTGGATGGAGAAGTCCGATCAAGCTTCCATCCACACCAGTCCTTATTGGAGGCAGGCAGGGTGTACACTTCACGGTACAACGTGGAAGTGTACACATGCAAAAAACTATGTTAATTATACAGTTATGCTATTATTCGAGTCTCCCTCGGGGCACCATATAGCAGTATCTGAAAGTCTCTACCAGGCTCTCAGCAACAGAGAAACCGGCCACTTGAGCCGGTTTTTTTGTGCCTGGCCATCGGCCCGGCCATAGCGCAATCGCGATCGACTACCCCACCGCCACCCAATGCCCACCGCCCACTTCACGAAACTTCTGCAGCGGCGCTTCAAACCCCTTGCCCTTGATCGGGCTGGGTTGCTCGAACTCTTGCAGCAACGCCTTGAAATCACGTTTCTGGTCGACATCAGGCATCGGCACCGCACTGAGCAGGCGTTTGGTGTAGGGATGCTGGGGATTGTGCAGTACGTGATCACGGCGGCCGATCTCGACAATCTGGCCGCCATACATCACCGCGACACGATGGCAGATGCGCTCGACCACGGCCATGTCGTGGGAGATGAACAGGTAGCTGAGTCGATGCTGTTCGCGCAGGTGTTCCAACAGCTCTAGCACTTGGGCCTGCACTGACACATCGAGGGCCGAGACGGACTCATCGGCGATGATGACTTTGGGGTTGAGCGCCAATGCCCGGGCAATGCAGATACGCTGGCGCTGCCCGCCCGAGAACTGGTGTGGGTAGCGATACATGGCGTCAACCGGCATATCGACCTGGCGTAACAGCTCGGCGACACGTTCTTGTCGTTGCGCCAGTGGCAACTGGTCATGGATCAACAGCGGCTCACCTACCAGCTCCAGGATGTTTTTGCGTGGGTTCAGGGCCGCGTAAGGGTCCTGGAAGACCATCTGGATATCACGCCGCACAGCCTGAAGCTCGGCGCCGTGCAGGCCGTTCAGTTCCTTGCCGAACAACTGCACGCTGCCTTGATAGGCCAGCATATTCATCAGCGCCTTGCCGGTGGTGGATTTACCGCAACCGCTCTCCCCGACCAGCCCCAGGGTTTCGCCCTGGCGCAGTTCAAAGTTGACGCCTTCTACCGCGTGTACCTGCTTGTCCTCCTCGAACCAGCCCATGCGCACTGGAAAACGCACCGACAAGTCGCGCACCTGCAAGACCACCGGTTGCTGGCTGACGTCACCCGGCTGGCCCGCCGTGCCCAGCACCGGCACCGCCGCGAGCAATTTACGGGTGTAATCGGCCTGAGGTTGGGTGAACAACTGGCGCACGGGCGCTTGTTCTTCGGTGCGGCCATGGTTCATCACCACCACCTGGTCGGCCATTTCAGCGACGACCCCCATGTCGTGCGTGATCATCAGCAAGCTGGTGCCGTAGACCTGTTGCAGCTCGCGCATCAGCTCCAGGATCTGCGCCTGGATGGTCACGTCCAGTGCAGTGGTCGGTTCATCGGCGATCAGTACCTTGGGGCGGCAGAGCATGGCCATCGCGATCATCACGCGCTGGCGCATGCCGCCGGACAGCTCATGAGGGTACTGCTGCAAGCGCTTTTCCACCTGCGGCATGCGCACTGATTCAAGCATCTCCCGGGCGCGCTGGCGCAGCGCCTGGCGCCCCAGTGGCTCGTGCCGACGCAGCGTCTCCTGCAGTTGTTGGCCAACGGTCATCAGCGGATTCAGCGATGTCATCGGCTCCTGGAAAATCATGCCGATCTGCTTGCCGCGCAGCCGTTGCAACTCGCGCTCGGGCGCGCCGATCAAGTCGCGCCCTTCAAAGCTGATTGCACCTTCGGCCACCCGGACGGCCTTGGGCAACAGCCCCATGATCGCCAGTGACGACAGCGATTTACCACTGCCGGACTCCCCGGCAATGCACAGTGTCTGGCCGGCAAACAGGTCGAAGCTCAGGTGATCGACCACGCGCCGGGAGCTGGCCCCCATGCCGACATCAATGGACAACTGCTGCACCGACAGAATCGGCTGGGAGGTCCCGTTACTCATCAAAGCTCCTCACGCGTGAAGCGATAAACGCCTAGCCGTTGGCGATGAACAGCCATCAGGCAAATACGATTTTCGGGAAGTAGAACGACACGACCCAGTTAGGCAGGTCGACGATCTCGCTGATGCGCAAATCGCCACACACCGAGCACAGCATGTACGCCTGCTCCGCCGGCATATGGTGCTCACGGCACAGCCAGTCGATGGTGTTGCTGACGGCCTGACGCGCGGCTTGCATCAAGTCCGGGCCGATGCCAGTGAAGGCTTCGTAGCCCGCACCGTCCAGGTGACGAGTCACGGGGCCCGGCGTGCTGAAACGCGGCGTTGCCAGCGGGGTGTTCTTGATCAGGTCCAGCTTTACCACCACGTCCATTGCACTCTCGATCGCGGTGCCACACACCTCACCGTCGCCTTGTGCGGCGTGAGTATCGCCAATCGACAACAAGGCTCCGCTGACCTCCACCGGCAGGTACAACGTGGTCCCGGCCGAGAGGTCACGGATGTCCAGGTTGCCGCCGACCCGGCGCGGCGGCACCACCGAGTGCAAGCCGGCCAACGCCGGCGCCAGGCCAATGGTGCCGGCGAAGGGCTTGAGCGGCACCTTGGCGAACGTGCTGAAGGCCGCTGGGCTCAGGGCCAGTTTGTCGTAGTGCCACAGCACCAGGGCGGGGTCCGTGAACTGGTCCGCGAGCAGGCCAAACCCAGGGATGTTGGCCGTCCAGCCAAAGCCACTGGGTTTGAAGCTGTCGAGGGTGATTTTCAGCACGTCGCCTGGCTCGGCACCCTCGACAAAAATCGGCCCGGTGACCGGGTTGATGGTGTCGAACGGCACCTGGGTGACATCGCTCACCGTCGATTGCGGCGTGAAGAAGCCGTTGGACGAATCCCGGCAGCAGAACTCCAGCATGGCACCTGGCGCCACCCGGGCGGTCGGTTCGATGCTGTTGTCCCAGCCGAAATGGCTGTTGACGCTGTGAATGGTCTTGACCAGGCAGTTCTGGCACATAGAGAGAAAGCTCCACGTAAGGACCACGCCCGGAAGGCGTGGTGGCAGGCCGGCTGCGCTTTATTTCAGGTAGATGTAGTTGTAGTTGACCGGAATGTGCACCGGGTCGACATACAGCGCGTCGCTGCCGCCCATGCGCGAGGAACGCACGGTGAAGCGCTGTTCGTTGAAGATCGGGACCCACGGCGCATCGGCCATCACATCGATGAAGATCTTCTTCCACAGTGCCGTCCGTTCAGCCTGCTGCTCCGGCTTGGCCATGCTGTCGGCCTTGGCGGCCAGCGCATCCAGGCTCTTGTTGCAATACAGCGCCCAGTTCCAGCCACCGTCCACCGCACTGTCACAACCCAGGATCGGCCCGTAGAAGTTCGAGGGGTCCGGGAAGTCGGCAATCCAGGCCATGCCACCGGACCACACCATCGGCGCCTGGTCCTTGGAACCGCCTGCGGCAATCACGTTGGCTTGCGCCAGGGACTTGATCTTCACACGCACCCCGACCTTCGCCAGGTCTTGCTGGATAGCCTGGGCGATACGCGGCTGCGGATCGGTGTTCATCACGTACATCTCGGTGTCGAAGCCCTTGTCGAAACCGGCTTCGGCCAAGAGCTTCTTCGCGCCTTCGACATCGTAGGCGTAGCCTTTGTAGTCCTTGTCGTAGCCCGGCATCGCCGGCGGCAGCGGCTGGTTGGCCGGGACCGCGCGGCCGTTGATGATGCGCACGATGCGGTCCTTGCTGATCGCCATGTTCACCGCCTGGCGCACCTTGAGGTTGTCGAAGGGCGGCAGTGTGGTTTTCAGGGTCAGGTAGCCGGTCTGCAATTGATCACCGATGACCACCAGGCTCTTGAACTTGGGATCGTTCTTGAACTCCAGGAACTTGGCCGGCGGCACACCGTCGCCCGCGATATCGACCTCGCCCTTCTGCAAGCGCAGGAGTGCGACCATCGGATCCTGACCGACTTCAAAGGTGATCGTGTCAAGGTGCGGCAGGCCTGCCTTGAAATAGCTCGGGTTCTTCTTGAACAGAATCTGTTGCCCCAGCTTCCACTCCGCCAGGCTGTAGGCGCCGGTGCCCACCGGATGCTTGCCGAAGTCCGCGCCCCACTTCTCGACCTCCTCCTTGGGTACGACAAAGGAGAAATTGATCGCCATCACCTGCAGGAACGTCGCATTCGCCGACTTGAGCGTGATCTTGACGGTGTAATCGTCGACGACCTCAATGCCCGATAAATGCTCGGCCTTGTTGGTCGTCATGTCTTCATAGCCCACGATCGAACTGAAGAAGCCCGCGCCAGGGCTCTGGGTTTTCGGGTTGACGGTACGCTCCAGGGAATACTTCACGTCGCTGGCCTTGAGTTCGCGACCGTTCTGGAACTTCACGCCTTTCTTCAAGGTGAAGGTATAGACGGTGCCATCCTCGGAGATGCTGTAGTCCGACGCCAGGTTCTTGGTCAGCTCTGTAGTGCCAGGCTTGTAGTCCATCAGCCCGTCGAACAGGCTTTTGATCATCGACCAATTCTGCCAGTCATAACCGATGGCCGGGTCGAGGGTGGCCACGTCGTTTTGATAGGTAATGACAGCGGCGCCACCGTCTTTGGCGTTTGGATCAAAGTCATCGGCCAACAGATTGCCGGCAAACAACGCAGCCGCGATGGCCAAGGATAATGCTTTGCGATTCATGCTCCAGCCCCTTACCTATGGTGATGTTCCTAGTGTTTTTTGATGTCGATACGCGGGTCGACCCAAGGGATCACCAGGTCGGCGACCAGGTTGCCCAAAACGATTGCCACCGCTGAAACCGTGGTCACCCCGACAATCACCGGGATGTCGACTTGCTGGATCGCCTGCCATGTCAACTGGCCGATCCCAGGCCAGCCGAAGACTGACTCGACCACCACCAGCCCGCCCATGAAGATCCCGATGTCGATGCCGATCATCGGAATCACCGGCACGATGGCGTTGGGCAATACATGGCGCAAAACCACGCGTACGCGGCTCAAGCCCTTTGCCCGGGCGGTGCGAATGAAGTCCTGGTGCAGCACCTCGATCATTGAGGAGCGCACCATGCGCGAGTACCAGCCGCTGCCGAGAATGCCCAGGGTCAGGGCCGGCAACAGCAGGTGTTTGAAGCCGCCATAACCGCCTATGGGGAACCAGTCCAACTGCACGGCGAAGAAGTACAGGAACAGCATCGCCGCGATGAACTGCGGGGCCGACACACCGATAAACGAGAGAGCCATCAAGGCTTTGTCGGCCCAACTGTCGCGACGCAATGCGGCGATCACCCCGAGGCTGATGCCAATCAGCAGCTCGAAACCGATGCCGGCGGCCATCAATTCCAGGGACGGACGCAAGCGCGCGCCGATCAGCTCCGTCACCGGGCTGCGCTGGATGTAGGAGCGCCCGAGGTCGCCCTGCACCAGGTTGCCCAGGTAATTGGCGTACTGCTGATAGAACGGCAGGTCGAGCCCTAACTGCATGCGGATCCCGGCCACCACTTCGGGCGTGGCACTGCGCCCGGCAATCTGGCGTGCCGGGTCAGCCGGCAGCATGAACAGCAGCAGGTACGTGATGAAGGTCACGCCAAGCAGGATCAACAGCGAGTAGCCGATGCGACGACTGATGAAGGCCAACATTCAGCTTCTCCCTTGCAGGGTAGGATCGAGTTCATCGCGCAGGGCATCGCCCACCAGGTTGAATGCCAGCGACAGCAGGACAATCGCAATGCCGGGGAAAAACACCAGCCACGGTGCCGAGGTGAAGTAGGTCTGGCTCTCGAAAATGATGTTGCCCCAGCTTGGCGTTGGCGGTTGGACCCCCACGCCCAGGTACGACAAGGTGGCTTCCAGCAACACCGTGGTCGAGATGCCCAGGGTGGCCCAGACCAGGATGGTCGGCAGCAAATGTGGCAGCAGGTGAGAGAACAGTATGCGCAGCGAACTGGCGCCCAGGGTTCGCTCTACGGCCACGAAGTCACGGGCGCTCAGGGCGATGGTTTCGGAGTAGATCACCCGGGCGATCTGCACCCAGTTGACCATGGCGATCACCAGGGCAACGATACACACGCTGGGCTGGAAAATCGCCGACAGCGCAATCGCCAGCAGCAAGGCCGGGAACGCCATCATCAGGTCGGTGAAGCGCATCAGCGTGCTGCCGACCCAGCCGCGCAGGAAGCCCGCGCTCAACCCCACCAACGTGCCGATCAGCACCGCCAGGCCATTGGCGAGCAAACCGATGAACAGCGACGTCCGCGCGCCATAGATCAGCCGCGACAGCAGATCACGGCCGAGTAGATCGGTGCCCAGCAGGTACGGCGTATCGGGGGGCAGCGGCGCGCCTTCCAACGACAGGCCCTCGACAAATTGCTCGGACGGGTCGTACGGGCTCATCCACGGTGCAAACAACGCCAGTAACACGACAATCACAATGTACAACAGCGAAAACGCCACCGCCGGGCGGCGAACCAAGGCACGCAACAGCTTCATAGCTGGCCCCGGCTCGGCTGCAGGTGGTCCGCCGCCAGATCCGCACACAGGTCATCCAGGCTACGGTTCAGGTGCATGGACAGGCTGCGCAGACGCTCATAGGCCTCACGCTCATCGATCTGCTGCTCGATCATCAGCCGCGCCAGTGCCTGGGCCAGCAGCGGCCGTGCCAGGAGTCGTTGTTGCAGCGCGCCAATGGTCTGCGCGTCGCTGTCTAGTCGCTCACGCAGACCGATCGCCATCATCAACGTGGTGTAGACCGAGCCTTGGGTGATCGGCTTGTTCAGCAACGCCGTGGCCCCCAACTCAATGGCACGCTGGATATGCGCCAGGGTTTCGTGGGAGGTCAGCGCAACAATGGGTACGCCGGCAGCATTCAGGCGTTGCAGGGTGGTTGGGCTGGCGAAGGGTTCCAACTCGACGATGGCGGCAAAACAACCGTCGAGCGAATCATCCGCGTCCTCAAACAACTCCTGTGCGGTAATCCCCAGCCGCTGCAGGCTCTTGTGCAGATTAGCCAGGCTGCGGGGCTCGCAGTCGATCAACAGCAACCGACCTGCTTCAAAGTCCGGGCGTTTGAACAGGCTCATTTGACGATCCTCAGGCGGGGTGCTGGTGCAACTGCGCGCAGACGTTGAAATTCACTCAGGTCGGTGGCGGTCAGGTAAGGGTCGGCCGGCAGTGGCCGTGCTTCACTGTGCAAGACCACAAAACGTCCTGCGCGCAGTTCAGCAATATGGCACGGCTGGCTGCTGTGGTTGTTGCGCTCGGCGATGGCCAGGCTGCCGAATACGCTGTCCTGCGGGTGGTCATACACGTAGCGGCAAATCCTATCGGGATCATCGCTGCCACACTGTTCCAGCGCACGGGCAAACAGGTGCAGGGCCACGTACATCCCGGTATAGAAGTGCGAAATCGGACACACCCCATGCAGCATGTGCTGCTGCTGGCTGAACGCGGGGGCGACTTCTTCAAAGAACGGGCCGCACGACAACACACGCAGGCTGCGCAGGTCGCCGACGTCACTCAACTCGGCCTCGGTCAGGTTGCAGCTCAACACCGGCAGGCTCCAACCGACGCTATTGCACGCTGCATCCAACTGCTGCAAAAAGGCGTAGGAGGACTTCCCGATCAAGTTGTTGAGAATGAACGCCGGCCGCTCTGCCAGGAGCGTCTGGATCAACTCACTGAAGGGCGTTGCATCCAGGTGGATGTAGCGTTCCAGCAACACCTCGGCGCCGGCCACTTCGAGCACTTCACGGGCAACCCGATTACTTTCCCAACCCCAGCTGTAGTTCGAGCCCAGCAGCACCGCGCGCTTGCCAAACGTTTGCAGGGCGTAGCGCAACAAGGGGATCAACGTCTGGTTCGGGCAACCGCCGAGATAGAGCACATGCTCACTGCTCTCGAACCCCTCATACGGGCAGGCGTACCACAACAGGCCGGCGTTTTGCTCCAGGTCCGGAATGATCTCCTTGCGACTGGCGGAGGTAGTCGTGCCGAAGATGTGCCGAACCCCGGACTGCATCAATTCCACCGCCCCTTCGCTGTACCGGTGCAGAACGCCTCGTGGATTGCGGTGGGTGGCCCGCAGGACAAAGTCATAGCTGGGGTTGCCATTGATCTGTGCAAGCGCGTGGGTTGCCCCGGCCAACGCATTGCGGCCAACACTTTTGTAAGTGCCCTCGGTGGAGAGCAACAGCCCAACCTCAATGGTACGACGCATCTATTTTCCCCAAAAAAAAACCTGATCGACCAGCGGACTGGTCAATCAGGCTTCATTACCTGGCGCTCAAGGCGTGCGATGTCTGTCGGCAAGACTTAATGACCAGGGCCAGGCTTGCTCGTAGGTTTAGCTATGAAAGAAGCGTGCCATCTTTATAGTGGCGCAGGATCAGGGGCGCGCAATAGTGTGCAAGGCTCGCGTCAGCACTGAGCTGGAGCGCATTGGTTTGTCTGGGCATCAGAATGGTGCGCGCATTAGGAGACAAACTTGCTCGGGCTCCAGGCGTGATTACTCCGCACAGATGTAACGTTAATTCCCATACAGCTGCCGTCGCCTTCACCCGGATGCGCAATACGAGACAACCATTTTCTGGGCTTGGTACACATCGAGTCTTGCAGCTAAACGCTTGAAACTTGAAGCTGCTCCTTTCCAACCGCCCAAAACAAAACCCCAACTGCTTTCGCAATTGGGGTTTCGGAATTTAATCTTGACGATGACCTACTCTCACATGGGGAAACCCCACACTACCATCGGCGATGCATCGTTTCACTACTGAGTTCGGGATGGGATCAGGTGGTTCCAATGCTCTATGGTCGTCAAGAAATTCGGGTACTGAGTCGCGACCAGTTGGTCTCGCTTCAGCAAATTGGGTATGTAATAGAATTCGGTGTTTTGTGAGAATCGAACTTTCGGTTCATTTCGTCTTCACACACCGCAATCTGGCCTTTCGACGCAAATTGCTTGGGTGTTATATGGTCAAGCCTCACGGGCAATTAGTATTGGTTAGC
>NZ_JAHIDY010000026.1:0-96306 GCF_018732265.1 Pseudomonas sp. TAE6080 | reverse complement strand
TCGGTCTGGATGAAGATCAAAGGTGGGAGCTGTCGAGCCCCGGCGAGGCTGCGATGGCGGTGGATCAGTTGCCAAGTAGCTGGCTGACCCACCGCTTTCGCGAGCAAGCCCGCTTGTATGTTTAAACTTGAAGGGGTGGGCGGTGACTAAAAGCCCGATTCCGACTCTAGCCAGTACGGACCGTGGGAGACTTCTCGTCCCGCCCTTTCTACCCCAAGCGCCGATAAGGAATTCATCGGGAAAACCGACGATAGAGGCAAGCCAGCGCTGGGATAGACCCCGACAAACCCTTAAACACTCGCTCCGAGGATTTGTTATGACAATCCTTACTTCACCAACGGTTCTGGGTATCGATGTGGCCAAGGCCGACGTCGTCGCCTACCGCGAAGACCTCAAAGCCATTCAAACCATTACCAACGACCGCGATGCTCTTGGCCGCTGGCTCAAAACGCTACCTGCCAACAGCTCAATTGCCCTGGAAGCCACCAGCACTTACCACCTGGACACAGCTGAACTCGCCCATGAAATGGGACATCGGGTTTACGTTGTAGACGCTTATCGGTTGAGCCATTACCGCGAATGCCCAGGACCTACGGGCTCAAACACCTTGATCAAAACTTGTATTCGAGCATCCCGCTCAACGTGCGACCGCGCGCCAGGCTGAGGTTGTTGGCGTCGCCCATGGCAACGAAATAGGCTTCGTCAGTGGCGTTTTCCAGGGCCAGGCCAAGGTTCAAATGATCGCTCATCCAGTAACTGGCGTACAGGTCGTAGAGGGTGTATTGCGGCCACAGTGCCTGGTCGATGAACTCGTAGCCCTGCTGGTTGAGGTTGGCGCCGTTGCCCGAGCTGTAGCGCACTCGCACTCCGGTATCCAGGCGCTTTTCCAGGAACCGCGCGCCCAGGGTCAACGAGCCGCGATCTGCTGGCATATAAGTGGCGTTGCCCATGATCCGGCCGCAGCTTTCCTTATTGTTGGCAACATCGTCATCCAGCACTTCATAGGTCGTGACCGGCCGGATGCCTGGGCGGCCATCCGGACGAATGTAGGATTCGATACGCGTAGTCCTCGGCCCGCTGGTCTTGGCGCCGCCCATGTAATAGTTCTTCGAGCAGAAGTCGTTACTGCCGATCATGTGGGTGTAGCTCAGGTTGGCGTAGGCCCGGCCCATGTCGTAGTTGAGCTGGTATTCCATGCCGCGAAAGCGCGTCGGCGCCGTGTTGTTGACGTAGGCCATGGTCCCCAGGAAACCGCCAACGCTGGTTTCCGGCAAGCTGACGCTGTGGTTGAGGAACGAGAAGTTTTCGATCTTGGTATCGAAGTAGGCGACCTTGATGCCCAGGCGGTCGTCGTTGAAAAACAGCCCTTCCTTGAACACGTTGACGCCCATTTCCCAATCCCGCGACTCTTCAGCCTTCAGATAAGGGTTGGGAAACACCCGCTCTGACGAGTTACCGCCATGGGGCCGACCGGTCATGAAGGTCTCCGTGACTGCCGGCGGGCGCCAGCCCTTGCCCCAGCGCGCATAGAGTTGCATCCACTCCAGCCCAGGCTTGATACCGATGCCAAAGGTGGGCGAGAAGTGCCCCTCTTCATTATCGATATCAAACACCTCGGCCACCCGCTTGGCGCCTACCAGACTGTTGTAGAAACGGTCACGTTTGTACAGGGTCATCCCGGTCTGGCCTTCAAGCCGGTAGCGGTCGTACCGCAGGCCGGCATCCAGGGTCAGCCAGTTGTCGTATTCGTATTGCAGGTTGTTGAACAGGCTGGCGATGGTGCGCTTGCCGCCCGGGGTAGCGCCTTCGACGTACGGCAGCAAGCCCTGGAGGTTGACCGCCTCGACCTTGTTGGTACGCGGTTTGAATTCGTCCTGGTACATCTCCAGGCCGTAGTTCCATTTGACCCGTCCCAGCGTATTGAAATCGAAGCGCGAGGTGTTGTCGGCCTGCAAGCCCCAGGTATCAGTCTGGAAGTGGTCGGTGTAGCCGCCGACCTCGTTGCCCGTGCCCGGCGTCGCCAGGTTCGGCGCATTGGTCCGCTCCAATTGCGTCGTGACGTAGTACGCCTTGGCCTTGAAGTCGATCAGTGGGTTGTCCGGGGTGTAGCTGTAGTCCAGCGCGACGTTCTTGGCGTTGAGGTTGTTCTTGCTCACACGCTGGTAGTAAACGCTTTGCGCATCATCGGCGGTATAGGCCCACGCGTCGTTGCTGTCGCTGTCGGTTTGCAGGTAGCTCAGTTGCACGCGCTGATCGTTGGGCAGGTTCAAGCCCAGCTTGACGATCTGTGAACGGGTCACGCTACCCATATCGCCGACTTCGCTGTTCAACCAATCGTCAAACGCTTCGGGTTGGTATTTGCGCGCGCGCAGGTTGGTGCCCAGTTTCTGGTCGTTGTTGGTACCGGCGCGGTAATCGCCAAAGTGCCGCTCACTGTAGCCCAGCAGCACATCGCCACGTTCATCGCCAAAGGCAAACACGCCGCTGCCGTTGAAGTTGGTGCCGTTACCCAGTTTACCGATGCCGTTACCCGCGCGCAGACGCCCGCCGTACTCCTTGCCATCGGCCAAAAACTCACTGGCGTCCAGGGTCTTGAAAGACGCGATCCCGCCGAGCACCGCCGCGCCGCCCATGCCCGACTGGCTGCCTTTGTCGATCTCGATGCTGGAGACAAACTCCGGGTCGATCACCATCGTGCCGTTGCGTTGCTGGTGGCCGTTGACGTTGAAGTTCTGGCGCATGCCATCGATGTTCATATTGACCCGGCCGTAGTCCTGCACCCCACGGATATTCACCGACAGGCCAGGGTCACGCTGGTTGACGGCGGTGTAGACACCGGCAGTTTCTTCGAGCATGTCGGCGGCGTGCCGGGGTGGGCGCTTATCGATCTGCTCGCGGGTGATCACCGCCACCGAGCGCGGCGTTTCGTACACCCAGTCACTGGGCTTGCCGTTGGTAGTGGCGTTGATGGTGGTGGTGCCGACAGTCAACGCGCCGTCCTGTTCGACACTGACGCGATTGAGGGTGACCTGGCGTTCGCCGGTAAAGCGATACTCCACCGGTGCGCTGCCCAACAAACGCCCCAACCCTTCCTGGGCGCTGTACTGGCCCTTGAGCGCGGTGCTGCTGAGGCCTTGCAGGCGCGGGCTGTCGAACAACACCTGCAAGCCGGCCTGGTCGGCAAAGGCCAGGACTGCGCCGCCCAGGGGCTGGGCAGGAATATCGAACATCAGCGTCGCAGGCTGCGAAGCGCCGGCCACAGGAGCGGCGGCGTAGGCCTGCCCTGCGCTGGCAAACAGAGCCAAGTGAATGGCCAGGGCCAACCGGCTGCCGGTGGTGCGCCCTTTGTTGATTGCAGACATTGTTGTGATCCCTTCGCTGAGCGTTTTTTGTCTATGCGAATACTTCTCGATTAGCAAGACGCGTCAGAGACTGGGACTCAGTAAGTGTTTCTGAAAATTATTGGAAGATCAGCCAGGAGTGCAGGCTTTTGTAGGCGCTGGCTTGCCTGCGATGCGGGCAACTCGGTCTACCAGGCAGACCGAGGTGATGCTATCGCAGGCAAGCCAGCTCCCACACAAAAGCGCCCGTTCACAGGGAGGTTTGCGGTGTGTCAGTAGATCAGGCTGACACCCGCCAGATCAAAGCGCCGCACCTGCAACTCTTCGGTCAAGGTGCCCAGCGCCTTGTCCAGCATGTCGAGGCGCACCACCGCGCTGACTTCACGCTTGCCCAGCTCGGCATCGGTCAGCACCACCCGGCCGGGGCGGTAGCGATTGAGCTCTTCAACCACCTTGGCCAGCGGCTGGCGATCGAACACCAGCACCCCGCGCCGCCAACTGGTGGCCCGGGCCAGGTCAAGGTTGGGCAGCTCAACCACACCGTTTTGCATGCTGTAGCGGGCGGCCTGCCCTTCCTGGAGGACCGTGGTTTGCGGTCGGTCTTGCTGGGTCACGGCCACGCTGTGTTGCAGCACACCCACCCACGCCTGGTCGTCTGCCTCGCGACCGACCACAAAGCGCGTGCCCAGCGCCCGAGTTTGCCCGCCGACACTCTGCACCACGAATGGTCGGGTTTCCTGCCCAGCCATGGGCGCCACGTCGAAAATCGCCGAGCCGGCCAACAGGCTGATCCGGCGCTGCTCGCCGTCGAAGTCCAGGCGGATGGCGCTGGAGGAGTCCAGCTCCACAGTGCTGCCGTCAATCAGGCGGACCATGCGCACTTCGCCCTTGGCGGTCAGGTAGTCGGCCTGCATCTGCAACAAGGCTTGCGGCCCCTGCAACCAGCCAACACCGGCGACCACCAGCAACAGCGCGACACTTGCCGCCACGCGCCATGGCCGCCGACGCTGGGCGCGACGCACAGGCACGCCAACCGAAGGCGGACGCTGGCGATGCACCGGCGTGTCCAATTGCAAGTCGCCCAGCGCCGCCCAGGTCTGCTGGGCATACACCAGTTCCGCAGCGTGACGGCTATCGCTGTCGATCCAGCGTTGCAGTTCGGCTTGCTCCTGCACATCCAGCCCACCCGCATGCAGGCGTACTGCCCAATCGGCGGCGGTCTCAGTAATGTTGGGCTGTTGCGACTCCTGGCTATTCACGTGTGAGTCTCGAATTCTCGTTGTATGAAACAGTGACGTTTGAGCAGCGTTTTTCCAGTAATTCATTCGTCGGCTGGCGTCACATCGCCCTCCCGCAAACGTTGCATGACATGTGCCAGCGCCTTGGCCAGATGTTTTTGCACTGAACTGTCGGAAATTTCAAGGTGCCGCGCGACTTGGGCGTGGGTCATGCCTTCAACGCGGTTAAGGCGGAAAATCTGCTGCGTACGCTCCGGTAGTTCCGCCAACGCCTGCTTCAATGCCTGTCGCTGTTGCTGCGCCATTGCCTGAGCCTCCAACCCGGCCACTTCATCTTCAATCTCGGCCAGCGCCTCATGGGGCACGGAGTCGGTCTTGCGCCGTGCTTCCTGGCGGATATGGTCGATCAGCAGATTGCTCGCCGTGCGGTAGAGATAGCCCTGGGAGTTGTCGATCCGTTCACTGGACGGCTTTTGTGCCAGGCGCAGAAAACTCTCCTGCACCAGGTCCGCAGCCAACTGAGGGTCCCGCACCTTGCGCAGCAGATACCGGCGCAGGGTATCGGCATGCTTGAGAAACAGGCCCTTGAGATCCACGTCCGACAAACCGACTCCCTGGGGATGTAAAGGAAACAGGCGGGCATCTTAAGCGTTATCGAGAATGATTTTCAATTGATATCCACTCTTGGGCAGTGCTGGAAAACCTTATTCAGCGTTCGATAATCGAACGGTTATCCACAGCGCGACACTTCGTCAATTGACCAAATTAACTATTCAGTACATTTTATCTCGATCAATAAAAACAACAGTGGAGACATCCCTATGCCACCTATTGTGCTGGTCCTCAACGGTCCCAACCTGAACCTGCTCGGCACCCGCGAACCGGCCACCTACGGCCACGAGACCCTGGCCGACGTCGCCGCGCTGTGCGGGCGCAGCGCTGAACAATTCGGGCTGAAACTGGAGTTTCGCCAGACCAACCACGAAGGCGAACTGCTGGACTGGATCCACGGCGCCCGCGCCCGTTGTGCCGGGATTGTGATCAACCCGGCGGCCTGGACCCACACCTCGGTGGCCATCCGCGACGCCCTGGTAGCCAGTGAATTGCCAGTGATCGAAGTGCATCTGTCCAACGTGCACGCCCGTGAACCCTTCCGCCACCATTCCTTCGTCTCGCCTATCGCCAAGGCCGTGCTCGCCGGGTTTGGCAGCCACGGCTATCACCTGGCCCTTGAGCATTTCAGCCGGGAACTCAAATGAAGCCACGTATCCTCGCCGGCCTGATTGGTGCCGGCATCCAAGCGTCGCGCACGCCGGCCCTGCATGAGCAGGAAGGCGATGCCCAAGGCTTGCGCTACCTGTATCGCCTGATCGATCTGGATCAGTTGCGCCTGGACAGCAGCGCCCTGCCCGACCTGCTCAAGGCCGCCGAGCAGATGAACTTCACCGGGTTGAACATCACCTACCCGTGCAAGCAAGTGATCCTGGCGCTGCTTGATGAACTGTCGCCCGAAGCCCGGGGCATCGGCGCGGTCAACACCGTGATCTGGCGCGACGGCAAGCGCATCGGCCACAACACCGATTGCCTGGGTTTTGCCGAAGGATTTCGCCGTGGCCTGCATGAGGCTGCGCGCCAGCGCGTGGTGCAGATGGGGGCCGGTGGCGCGGGCGCAGCAGTGGCCCACGCACTGTTGGCCGAGGGTGTCGGGCAGTTGAGTATTTTCGATGTGGACCATGGCCGCGCGCAAAGCCTGGCGGATAACCTCAACCAGCATTTCGGCCCCGGCCGCGCGCAGGCCGGCAGTGATCTGGACAGCGCGATGGCGGCGGCTGACGGCCTGGTCAATACCACGCCCATGGGCATGGCCAAGCTGCCGGGCATGCCAGTGCCAGCGCGGTTGCTACGCGCTGCGCTGTGGGTCGCGGAAATCGTCTACTTCCCGCTGGAAACCGAACTGCTGCGCACGGCCCGGGCCTTGGGCTGTCGCACGCTGGATGGGGGCAATATGGCCGTGTTCCAGGCGGTGAAGGCGTTTGAGTTGTTCAGTGGCAAGAAAGCAGATGCACAAAGGATGCTCGATCATTTCCAGAGCATGAATACTTCACTGTAGAAACCGGTTCCTAATGTGGGAGCTGGCAGGCCTGCTCCCACACAAGCCCACCCCACATTGAGTTCGGCGGGGGAGTCAGGCCTGTAGGTAACGCAGCACCGATTCGCAGATCATCGCCCGATGCCGCTGCTTGATTGCCTCATCCGACAACTCGATCTGAAAGATCTCACTGAAGGTATGCCGGTTGGACACCCGGTAAAAGCTGAACGAGTTGATCAGCAGATGCACATCCAACGGCTCCAGCCCTGCGCGAAACACCCCCAGTTCCGCCCCCCGGCGCAAGGTCGCGCCCAGCGCTTCAAGGATGTTGCTGTTCATTGCCTTGATCGCATCCGACTCTTTCACATACTCGGCGTTGTGAATGTTCTCGATGCTGACAATCCGCACAAAATCCACATTCTGGTCATGGTGGTCGAAGGTGAACTCCACCAGGCGCCGGATCGCTTCACGGGGTTCCAGCTCGGTGAGGTTCATCCGGGTCTCGGTGTTGCGGATATCCCCGTAGAGCTTTTCCAGGACCTCGACGTACAGCTGTTCCTTACTGCCGAAGTAGTAATAGATCATGCGTTTGGAGGTGTGGATGCGCTCGGCGATGGCATCCACCCGCGCACCGGAAAGCCCCTGCTGCACGAACTCGACAATGGCCTCTTGAAGAATGTTCTCGCGGGTCTTTTCCGGGTTGTTCTTGCGGCTCTTGCGCGGCGCCAGGGGGGCGTCGGGCAGTTCGGACGTCGGGTTCATGGTGCGCTCACGGCCATTTATGCAGGCCGTGATTATGGGCCGCCACGTCGTACGAAGGAAGCGCCAACCCCCTACAACTTGGCCTGACGCACCGCACCGCTGCGCGACTTGGCCATGGCCGCCAGGCGTACCGCCACATTGGCTGCGCCATAACCCGCATAGCCGTTTTTGCGCTGGATGATTTCGAAGAAAAACCGCCCTTCGAAAGGTTCGGTGTACACGTGAAACAACTCACCGCCCTGGGCATCGCGGTCGTACAACACGTTGTAGTACGCCAGCTCGCTGAGAAACTGATCATCGAAATCAAACCGCGCCGCCAAGTCATCGTAATAGTTGAGCGGGATATCCAGCAGCGGCACGCCCGCCTCCTTGGCCCGGCTGACCTCGGCGAAAATATCCGCGCAATCGAAGGCAATGTGATGCACCCCGGAGCCACGGTAGCTCGATAGCGCGTGGGAGATCGCCGTATTGCGGTTCTCGGAAATATTCAGCGGCAGGCGGATCGAGCTGCAGCGGCTGCGCAGCGCCCGGCTCTTGACCAGGCCGTAGGGGTCCGGCAGCACCACTTCATCGTCGGCCTCGAAATCCAGCAGGCTCTTGTAGAACAGCACCCAACTGTCGAGGCTGTCGGCCGGCAGGGCCATGGCCATATGGTCGATACGCAGCAAGCCGCCGCCGCTGGTGCTGGACGCTTGCAGGTTGAAATCAGTGTCGTAGATCCCGCCGGCGTGCTGGTCCACCAGGTAGATCAGGCTGCCATCCGGCGCACGCACCGCCGCCAGCTCCAGTTCATTGGGCCCGACCAGGCCGCGATAGGGTTGACCCTTGTAGGCCACTGCCCGTTCCAGGGCCTTGGCGCTGTCCTTGACGCGGATCGCCGTGGCGCACAACGACGGGCCATGGGCCTCGAAAAAGTTGTGGGCAAAGGAGTAAGGCTCGCAGTTGAGGATCAGGTTGATGTCGCCCTGGCGCAGCAGGCTCACACTCTTGGACCGGTGCTGCCCGGCCTTGACGAACCCCAGGCGTTGCAGCCATTGCGTGAGCCGGGCGCCGAGGTTTTCATCCACCGCGAACTCCAGGAACTCGATGCCGTCGTACTCGCTGGCAGGCGGGGTTTCGAACAGGATATCGACAGGCGTGGCTTGCTGCGCCAGACGTTGGCGGGTCTTCTCTTCCAGGTACAGCAACGAGCGCAAACCATCCGCCGCGTTGGCCCGGGTGGGCGCGGCGCGAAAACCATCGTTGAAAATCTCCAGGGACAGCGGCCCGGTGTAGCCACTCTGGATGATTGGCGCCAAGAAGCCCGGCAAGTCGAACTCGCCTTGGCCGGGGAAGCAGCGGAAGTGCCGGCTCCACTCCAGCACATCCATGGCCAGGATCGGCGCGTCGGCCATTTGCACAAAAAAGATCTTGTCGCCAGGGATCTGGGCGATCGCCGTCGGATCGCCCTTGAGCGACAAGGTATGAAAACTGTCCAGCAACACCCCGAGACTGGGGTGATCGATCTCGCGCACCAGTTGCCAGACCTGTTGCCAGGTATTGACGTGCCGGCCCCAGGCCAGGGCCTCGTAGCCAATGCGCAAGCCACGGCGGCCGGCGTGTTCGGCCAAAAGACTCAAGTCATCGCGTAGGATCGAATGTTCGCCCGTGGAGTCCGCCGAGGCATTACTGCACACCAGCACCAGGTCGGTGCCCAGTTCCTGCATCAGGTCGAACTTGCGCTCGGCCCGCTCCAGGTTGCGCGCCAGGCGTTCGCGGCGGCATCCTTCAAAGTCACGAAACGGCTGGAACAGCGTGATGGCAATGCCCAGGTCGGCACACATCTGCCGCACTTCGCGGGGGCTGCCGTCGTAATACAGCAAGTCGTTCTCGAAGATTTCCACCCCATCAAACCCAGCCGCAGCAATGGCTTCGAGCTTTTCCGGCAGGGTGCCGCTCAGGGAAACTGTGGCGATGGAACGTTGCATGGGGTGACTCCCGGCAATGAAGGCTGGTCTTGTTTGCGGCAAATTATTGGCCGCGCGCAATAAAGCAGCAATTCAAAATGTACGAACCGGTTAGTTTTATGGGCGATTATCGAACACAATGGCGATTGGCGAATTGACGATTTTTTAGCCACTGCGCACCATCGATTGCGCATCCAGGACCGCTTTTTATCGGCGTGCACCTGTGATCACGACCCAGAACACACCATAAAAATTTCAAAAAACGGGTACCTCTCATGCCTTCGCAAAATTCCGCCGTGGCCCCGCGCCCCGGCAACCCGCAAGCGGCTATTGGCGACAAGATTCGCGGCGCCCTCGCCGTCGGCAAAACCCGCTGGGGCATGCTGGCCCTGGTGTTTTTCGCCACCACCCTGAACTACATCGACCGCGCCGCCCTGGGCGTGATGCAGCCGATCCTGGCCAAGGAGATGAGCTGGACGGCGATGGACTACGCCAACATCAACTTCTGGTTCCAGGTCGGCTACGCCATTGGTTTTGTGCTGCAAGGCCGGTTGATCGACCGGGTCGGTGTCAAGCGCGTGTTCTTCTGCGCGGTACTGCTGTGGAGCATCGCCACCGGCGCCCACGGCTTGGCGACCTCAGCAGTGGGCTTTATGGTCTGCCGCTTTATCCTCGGCCTGACCGAAGCGGCCAACTACCCGGCCTGCGTCAAGACCACCCGCCTGTGGTTCCCCGCAGGTGAGCGCGCGGTAGCCACCGGCATCTTCAACGCCGGCACCAACGTCGGCGCCATGATGACCCCGATGCTGTTGCCATTGGTGCTGCATGTGTGGGGCTGGCAGGCTGCCTTCCTGTGCATGGCTGCGCTGGGTGGGATCTGGCTGGTGTTCTGGGGCCTGAAGTACTACAACCCCGAAGACCATCCAAGCGTGAAGCAATCGGAACTGGACTACGTGCAACAGGAAGTCGAGCCCGAACAACCGCGCGTGCCCTTCAGCCGCATCCTGCGCATGCGCGGCACCTGGGCCTTCGCCATTGCCTACGCCCTGACCGCGCCGGTGTTCTGGTTCTACCTGTACTGGCTGCCGCCGTTTCTCAACCAGCAATACAACCTGGGGATCAACGTGACCCAGATGGGCATCCCGCTGATCATCATTTACCTGACGGCAGACTTCGGCAGCGTGGGCGGCGGGATTCTGTCCTCGTTCCTCATCGGTCGTGGCATGCAGCCGATCAAGGCGCGCTTGCTGTCGATGCTGCTGTTTGCCTGCTGCATCGTCGGCGTGATCATGGCTGCAGGCTCCAGCCAGCTATGGGTCGCGGTGTTTGCCATCTCCCTGGCCATCGGCGCGCACCAGGCCTGGACCGCCAATATCTGGAGCCTGGTGATGGACTACACACCCAAGCACATGATGAGCACGGTGTTCGGTTTTGGCGGGATGTGCGCGGCCATCGGCGGGATGTTCATGACGCAGATCGTCGGCCATATCCTGACCGTGACCAACAACAACTACACCGTGCTGTTCACCCTGATCCCGGCGATGTACTTCCTTGCCCTGACCTGGATGTACTTCATGGCACCGCGCAAGATCCCGACGGTCGAGGTCTGATTCACCGCCGCCGCTGCTGCCAGGCAGCGGCCAACCCGCTCAGGCAGATCACCCCGATCCCGACCACCGTGGTCAGGTCCGGGGTGTGGTTGAACACCAGCCAGCCCAGCAACCCCGCAAACACGATCTGGCAATAGCCGAACGGCGCCAGCAAGGCCGGCGCAGCGAAGCGGAAGGCCTGGGTCAGCATCAAGTGTGCGGTCATCCCGCAACTGCCCAGCGCCAGCATCAACAGGCCATGGCCCAGGGTCGGCACTTCCCAGAAGAACGGCACCAGCGCGCTCATCACCAGGGTGTTGCACAGGCCGGCGAAGAAGTTGCTGGTGGTCGGGCTGTCGTACTGGCTGAGGATGCGGGTCAGCAGTTGGTAGAAGCAGAAGAACAACGCCGAGACCAAGGGCAACAACACCGCCGGGGTGAACAACTCACCACCGGGGTGCACGATGATGATCACCCCGACAAAACCGCAAATCACCGCCAACCACTGGCCCCGCGTCACATGCTCGCCCAAAAGCGGCACCGACAGGGCCGTCACCAGGATCGGCGCGAGGAAGTTCACCGCCGTGGCTTCCGCCAGCGGGATGTAATGCAGGGCGGCGGTAAAAAACAGGCTGGTACCCAGCAGGCACAAGGCCCTGGCGACCTGCAACAACGGGCGCTTGCTGCGCAGCACCCGCAGGCCCGATTGCGGCAGGAAAATCCCCGCCATCAGCAGCGTATGCACCATGTACCGGGCCCATACCACCATCACGATCGGATAGAAGCCGGCCAGGTATTTGGACAAGGCGTCATGGCTGGAAAACAGGAGCGTCGCCAGTACAATCAGCGCGATGCCCTTGAAGGGATGGTTGACGCCGGAAAGAGGGGTGCTGAGGGTCATTGAATTCTCGTGCGTGACAGGCTGAAATGACCGCCGCAAGCAGTGGCACTCAACGCGCTAATCTAGAGCGGGTGGTGCATCGGTCTCAAGAGCATAACCAAACAGCGGGCGATCAGCGCACTAAATTGCCCAAACCCAGTCCAACGCTGCACGCCAGCCTGCCATTGCATGCTGTTTAACCAAGGCCACTCCCCAATGAAAAAAACCCTGTTGATCCTTTCGACCCTCGCCCTGCTCAGCGCCTGCGATAAATCCCCCCAGGCCCCGAAACCGGCGCCGCCTTCGGTACAAGCGACCCTGGTGCCGGAAACCCTGCCCACCGACAAATGGGTCGGCAAGTGGGTCGGCGTCGAAGGCCTGCACCTGACCGTCAGCAAGGACGACAGCATCGGCCGCGGGCATTACCTGTTGACCATGCAATACGGCCTTGATGCCGACGCCTCCGGCACGTTCAAGGGCGAGGCTGGCGAAGACGGCATCACCTTCAACCGCCCGGACGGCCCGCAAGTGCTGCGTGCTGGCGACGGTGCAGCCACTGGTCTGAAATGGCTGGCTGATAAAAAAGACTGCCTGGTGGTCAATACGGGCGAAGGGTATTGCCGCCAATAACGGCCATACTCACTCACGGTATTAACAACACGATCATCAAGAGGATTGCCACATGCTATGGAAAAAGGGTCGGCGCAGCGACAACGTGGTCGACGCGCGCAATGACAGTGGTGGCGGCGGTGGCGGCATGCGCTTTGGTGGCGGCAAGGGCCTGAGCCTGACCGCCATCGTGCTGATCGTCGGCATCGGCCTGTTGACCGGCCAGGACCCGATGCAGATCCTCGGGCAACTGAGCGGCCAGATGACCGAGCAGGCGCCTTCGGTCAGCCCGCAAACACGCCAGGCACCGCCCGCCAACGATGAGCAGGCAGACTTTGTGCGTGCCGTGCTGGGCGACACCGAAGACACCTTTGGCCAGGTGTTCCAGGAAAACGGCCTGGCCTACAAGAATCCCAAGCTGATCCTGTTCCGTGGCCGGGTGAATTCCGCCTGCGGTGGCGCGACCTCCGCCAGCGGCCCGTTCTATTGCCCGGCCGACCAGCAGGTCTACCTGGACCTGGATTTTTTCCGGGAAATGTCCCAGCGCTTCCAGGCGGCCGGCGATTTTGCCCAGGCTTATGTGATCGCCCACGAAGTCGGCCACCACGTGCAAACCCTGCTGGGGATTTCTTCGAAGATCCAGGTCGCGCGCCAGCAAGGCCGGCAGATGCAAGGCGATGGTGGCTTGCTGGTCCGCCAGGAACTACAAGCCGACTGCTTCGCCGGGGTCTGGGCCAACCGTGCGCAAAAGCGCCTGAACTGGCTGGAACCGGGCGACATCGAAGAAGCGCTGAACGCCGCCAACGCCATCGGCGACGACCGCTTGCAGCAGCAGGGCCAAGGCCGCGTAGTACCTGACTCGTTCACCCATGGCACTTCGCAACAGCGGGTCCGCTGGTTCAAGACCGGGTTTGCCCAGGGCCAGATCAGCCAATGCGACACGTTTTCGGCCAAGAGTCTGTAAATGAACAGTCGATGCGCATGGCTGCTGGGCCTGCTGATCACCTGCTCGACCGCCACCCTGGCCGCCGGGCAGGCGGTCAAGGTGATCAGCCCCGATCGATTCACCCTACAAGCCGGCGACCTGAGCCTGGGCCTTAGCCAGGACTGGCGCCAGCCGCTGCCGCAGGTCACCCGCGCGCTGATTATCGTGCATGGCCGGCTGCGCAATGCCCAGACCTACCTCAAAAGCGCCGAGGACGCCGCTGCCCACGCCGGGCAAGGCGCCAACACCTTGGTGATCGCGCCGCAGTTTCTCAACGATGCGGATATCCAGCGCCATCACCTGGGCGATAGCGTGCTGCGCTGGCACGGCAATGCGTGGATGGCTGGCGAGACATCTGTCGGCCATGGCCAGATCAGTTCCTACGGCGCCCTGGACCAGATCATCAAGCACCTGGGCAACCGCAAACTATTCCCGGCCCTCAAGGAAATAGTGATCGCCGGGCATTCCGGGGGTGGCCAGGTGGTGCAACGCTTTGCCCTGACCGGCCATGACCACCCGGCCCTGCAAGCGGCGGGGATCAGCCTGCGTTATGTGATCGCCAACCCGTCGTCCTACGCCTACTTCAGCCCGCAACGCCCGGTGCAATTCGCGCCGGCCAGTTGCTCAGGGTTCAACGACTGGAAGTACGGCATGCAAAAGCTGCCGGCCTACGCCAACGGCCAAAGCCCCGAGCAACTGGAAAAAGCCTACGTCGCACGCGATATCACCTACCTGCTGGGCCAACAGGACACCGACCCCAACCACCCGGCCCTGGACAAGAGCTGCGCCGCCGAGGCCCAGGGCGCTTATCGGCTGATTCGCGGGCACAACTATTTCGACTACCTCAAGCAGCGGCATCCGCAGTTGAGCCAGCGGTTGGTTGAAGTGCCAGGGGTTGGGCATGACGGCGACAAGATGTTTACCTCGCCGCAGGGGCAGGCGGCCCTGTTCCACTAATCCGTCAGACAAAACCCAATCAGAAAGGTGGTGCTTGGTTTAGATCATCTGGCGCAATGCCGCGCAGTCCTTGGCATGCCAATCGGCCAATTCCGGCCAAGGGTTTTCCGGCAAGTTCACCAACACTGTCCGCGCTCCCGCCGCCCGGCCGCAATCGAGGTCGAAGCGATAGTCACCCACCATCACCATCTCGGCGGGTGCTACATCCCACGCCTGCGCCAGTTTCAGCAGGCCACCGGGATCCGGCTTGGGCGGGGCGTCGTCGCGGCCCAACACATCTTCCACGGCAAAACAGTCGGCCAGGCCGATAGCCTGCAAGGTGATGTGCGCCAGCTCCTGGGCATTGCGCGTCAGGATCCCCAGGCGATAGCCCCGTGCCGCCAAATCACGCACCAACTCCACCGCGCCCGTGGCGGCCACCGAACCCAGCGCCAGCTCGCGCTCATGCGCCAACAACCAGGCATGCTTGGCCGCCGCTTCGGCCGCAGGCAATGCCGCCAGGTGGGTGAGAATGTCGTCGGCGGGCGGAATTTCCAGCGCCACGCGAATCGCCGCAAAGTCATGTACGGCCACAGTCAGGGTGCCGTCCATGTCGAACACCCAGTGTTTGACGTGCGCCAGGCTCACGCCCAATCCTTGCGATGGCGAATCAAGCCTTCCTGAGTCACCGAGGCCACCAGTTGGCCAGCGCGGTTGTACACACTGCCACGGGAGAACCCACGGGAATTGCCGGCCCATGGGCTGTCCATGGCGTACAGCAACCAGTCATCGGCACGCAGGTCAGCGTGAAACCACAACGCATGGTCCAGGCTGGCCACTTGCATGTCCTTCTGCCATACGGTCTTGCCATGGGGCAGCAACGAGGTGGTCAGCAGGCCGAAGTCCGAGGCATAGGCCAGCAGGTATTTGTGCAGCGCCGGCAAATCGGCCAGGGCGCCATCGGCACGGAACCACACATATTTGACCGGATCGGACGGCTGCGGGTTGAACGGGTCTTTTTCAGTCACCGGCCGCACTTCGATGGGCTTGGGGCACAGCAATTTTTCGCGCATGGATTCAGGAATCAGGTGCGCGCGCTGCTGGGTCAGTTCCAACTCCGACGGCAGGTTCTCCGGCCCCACCACCACCGGCATGGTGGTCTGATGCTCGAAGCCTTCCTCGTCGTACTGGAACGAGGCGCTGCAGGTGAAGATCGGGTTGCCCTTCTGAATCGCCGTGACCCGGCGCGTACTGAAGCTGCCGCCATCGCGCACCCGGTCCACTTGATAGACCACCGGCAGCCCGGCATCCCCAGGGCGCAGGAAATAGCCGTGCAACGAGTGCACATGCCGCGCTTCTTCGACGGTCTGGCTGGCCGCCGACAGCGACTGGCCCAAGACCTGGCCGCCGAACAGTTGGCGAAAGCCCAAGTCCTGGCTGCGGCCGCGAAAGAGGTTTTCTTCAATCGGTTCCAGGGTCAGCAAATCGACCAGATCTTCCAACACTTGGCTCATACACTCTCCTCAGAGCAAAACGGTTTCTACCTTCTATTTTCTACTGTAGGAGCGAGCTTGCTCGCGAAAAACCCAGGGACGACGCAGGGTGTCAGGCCCCCCCGCGTTATCGTTGACGATTTTCGCGAGCAAGCTCGCTCCTACAAGTATTACCGCCTGCTTATCCGTGCAGCGTGTCCAACCATTGGGCGCGGGTGATGCGATACAACACATGATGGCGCAGCGGATCGTCCGCCGCGAGCCTGGGGTGTTGAAAATCTGCCGCCGGATCGTAATGCATGCCGATGGCCTGCATGACTTTCTGCGACGGCAAGTTGGCCTCGGTGGTGAAGGCCACGATCTGCTCCAGTTGCAAACGGTCAAAACCACAGCGCAATGCGGTCCAGGCCGCCTCACTGGCAAACCCCAGGCCCCAGTGCTCGCGGGCCAGGCGCCAGCCAATTTCCACCGCTGGGGTGAAGTCGGCTTCAAAGCCGACATTCAGCAGCCCCGTCAGGCCGATAAACTCGCCGCTGTCCTTGCGCTCCAGGGCCCACAGGCCAAACCCATACTCAGCAAAATGCCCACGTATTCGCCCGATCAATGCCGCACTTTCCAGGCGGTCCAGGGGGGCCGGGAAATAGCGCATCACCTGCGGATCGGCACACATCCGGGCAAATTCCGGCAGGTCGCTGTCGCGCCACTGGCGCAGCACCAGGCGCGCGCTTTCCAACTCCAGTATCGGCTCCATCGTTCCCCTCCCTTGCCATGTGCGTGAGTGTACAGCGCTGTTAAGATCCGTCGCTGGTTCCTGTCAGAAATTGCCATGCCTTTGCCACTGATCTACCACGACGACTACAGTCCCGAATTCCCGGCGGATCATCGCTTCCCCATGGACAAGTTCCGGCTGCTGCGCGATCACCTGGTCGACAGCGGCCTGACCCAGGACAGCCAGTTGCTGCGCCCCCAATTATGCCCGGCCGATGTCCTCGCCCTGGCCCATGACCCTGGCTATATCGAACGCTATATGAGCGGTGAGTTGTCCCGCGAAGACCAACGGCGCCTCGGCCTGCCCTGGAGCGAAGCCCTGGCCCGGCGCACCGTGCGTGCGGTCGGCGGGTCGTTGCTGGCCGCCGAGCAGGCCCTGGAGCACGGCCTGGCCTGCCACCTGGCGGGCGGCACCCACCATGCTCATTACGACTACCCGGCGGGCTTTTGCATCTTCAATGACCTGGCGGTGATCAGCCACTACCTGCTGGCCAGCGGACGGGTCAACCGGGTGCTGATCTTCGACTGCGATGTGCATCAAGGCGATGGCACCGCGCGCATCCTCCACAACACGCCGGATGCCATTACCGTGTCCCTGCACTGCGAAAAGAACTTCCCCGCACGCAAGGCCACCAGCGACTGGGATATCCCGCTGCCCATGGGCATGGGCGATACCGACTACCTCAAGGTGGTGGACGATGCCCTCAACTACCTGCTGCCGTTGTATCAACCGGATCTGGTGCTGTATGACGCCGGTGTCGATGTGCACAAGGACGACGCCCTCGGTTACCTCAAGCTGACAGACGCCGGCGTCGCCGCCCGTGACGAAAGCGTGATGCGCCACTGCCTGGGCCGCGACATCCCGGTGATGGGCGTGATTGGCGGCGGCTACAGCAAGGACCGCCCTGCCCTGGCCCGTCGCCATGGCATCCTGCACCACAGCGCGCAGCGGGTCTGGACGTCATCAGGTTGTCATTGAAACGTGAGTGTTACCCACAATGCCTGTGGAACGGCCTGTGGATAACTTGAGCGTAAACACCTGTAAGGCAGACAGCGTATAGCGTGTAGGAAGGTGTACGTTTTTTGATCAGGCAGTTTTGCGGTCCTCGGGTAGAATGCTCGGCTTACTTTGCCGAACCGCAGTCACCACCATGTCCCAGATCCCAGTCCAGCCCCACCACGTCACAATCATCGGCGGCGGCCCCGCCGGGCTGATGGCCGCCGAAGTATTGAGCCAGGCCGGGGTCCGGGTGGACCTGTACGACGGCATGCCATCGGTGGGTCGCAAGTTCCTGCTAGCAGGCGTTGGCGGCATGAATATCACCCACTCCGAGGCCTACCCGGCATTTCTCTCACGCTACGCCGAGCGCGCCCCGGACATCGCCCCCTTGTTGCGCCAGTTTGGCGCCGAGGCGTTGTGCGAATGGATTCATGGCCTGGGGATAGAAACCTTTGTCGGCAGCTCCGGCCGGGTATTCCCTACCGACATGAAAGCCGCACCGCTGCTGCGGGCCTGGCTCAAGCGCCTGCGCGACCAAGGGGTAGTTATCCACACCCGCCACCGCTGGCTCGGCTGGAATGCCGATGGCGACTTAGTTATCCACAGCCCGGATGGCGAGAAAACTGTCCACAGCGATGCCGTGCTACTGGCCCTCGGCGGCGGCAGCTGGTCGCGCCTGGGCTCCGACGGCGCCTGGCTCAAGTTGCTGGAAGACCAAGGCGTGCCCTGCGCCCCGCTGCAGCCGAGCAACTGTGGCTTCGAGGTGTCAGCCTGGAGCGACTTGATGGTGAGCAAATTCGCCGGCGCGCCGCTGAAAAATGTCGCCATTGGTTTGGCAGCTGACAAACCTCGGTTGGGCGAATGCGTGATCACCACGACAGGTATCGAAGGCAGTTTGATCTACGCACTGTCGGCGCCGGTCCGTGAAGCAATCAACCGTGATGGCGCGGCCACCGTGCATATCGACCTGCTACCGGGCAAGCCGCTGGACAAAGTGCAGTCTGCATTGGCCAAGCCCCGTGGCTCACGTTCGATGAGCAAGCATTTGCACAGTCAGTTGGGGCTGGATGGGGTGAAGGCGGCGCTGTTGCGCGAGTTGGCGCCTGCCGAACATTTCAACGACCCGCAGAAATTGGCCGTCGATATCAAGGCTCTGCCGCTGACCCTGGTGAAAACCCGGCCAATGGACGAAGCCATCAGCACCGCAGGTGGCGTGCCGTTTGAGGCATTGGATGAGCGCTTGATGCTCAAGCAATTGCCGGGGGTGTTCTGTGCCGGCGAGATGCAGGATTGGGAAGCGCCGACGGGCGGGTATTTGCTGACGGGGTGTTTTTCCAGTGGCAGGGCTGCGGGGCGGGGCCTGTTGGAATGGCTCCAGCGCCGATAGTTGCGGTGAGCTCAGGTCCGCCATCGCAGGCAAGCCAGCTCCTACATTTTGAATGTGTTCACAGATCAAAATGTGGGAACTGGCTTGCCTGCGATGAGGCCCTGACAGGCACCAAAGAAATTACTTCTTCTTACGCGGCCCGGTATTGAACACCGGCACCTTGCGCACTGGTTTGATCGAGGGCTCGGCCGCCACTTCACCGCTCTCCACCCACTTGCCCAGGTTGCGCTTGCCGCCACCACCCGACGCCTTGGGTTTCTTCGGCTTCTTCGGCTTTTTCACCACCTGACCACTGGCATCGGTATCCGGCACGCGGTGCTCCGGTTCGAAGTCCTGTTCCATTTTGCGGGTCAGGGTCTGGCGGGTCAGCATCTCGATGGCCGAGAGCATGTTCACCTCATCGGCACACACCAGGGAAATCGCCTCGCCGGTGTTGCCCGCGCGGCCAGTACGGCCAATGCGGTGGATGTAATCCTCGGCAACAATCGGCAGGTCAAAGTTGACCACCATCGGCAAATCTTCGATATCCAGACCGCGGGCCGCCACATCAGTGGCCACCAGGATCTGCACATCGCTGGCCTTGAAGCGGTCCAGGGCACGCTGGCGCGTGGCTTGTGGCTTGTCGCCGTGGATGCCGTCGGCATTGATCCCCAGGCCTTGTAGCTTATCTACCAGCGCATCCACGCCATTGCGGGTCTTGGCGAACACCAGCACCTGCTTCCACTTGCCCTTGCGCATCAGGTGCACAAACAGCTCGGCCTTGCGCTTCTTGTCCACCGGCACCACCCACTGCTTGACGGTGTTGGCGGCGACGTTGCGCGGGCTGACTTCGATGCTCAAAGGGTCATTGAGCATCTGCCCGGCCAGCAGGCGGATATCGTCGGAGAAGGTCGCGGAAAACAGCAGGGTCTGGCGCTTTTTCGGCAGCATGCGGTAAATGTTCGCCAGTTCTTCCGAGAAGCCCAGGTCGAGCATGCGGTCGGCTTCATCCAGCACCAGGGTTTGTAGTTGATTGAGCTTCAGCGCGTTCTGGCGGAACAGGTCGATCAAACGGCCAGGCGTGGCGACCAGAATGTCGACGCCCTTGCGCAGCTTCATCATCTGCGGGTTGATGCTGACGCCGCCATACACCGCGTAGGTGGTCAGCGGCAGGTGTTCGGCGTATTGGGCGACGCTGGCGTGAACCTGCTCGGCCAACTCGCGGGTTGGGCACAGGATCAGCGCGCGCACCGAGTTGGCGGTGACTTTCGGCCCTTCCATCGTCAGCAGTTGCAGGAGCGGCACCGCGAAACCTGCGGTCTTGCCGGTACCGGTCTGGGCCGCAGCCATCAGGTCGCGACCGGCCAGCACCGCCGGAATGGCTTGCGCCTGCACCGGCGTCGGGGTCTGGTAGCCAAGCGTCTCAAGGGCGCGCAGCAAGGGTTCGATCAGGCCAAGGGAGGCGAAAGTCATGTGTTTACCGTAGGAAAAATTCAGCGCAAGGTCGCAATGCGCGGCAGTTTACCTTATTTCCGGCTTCGGCTTACGCCACTGGGGCAGGCTGATCAGCAACACCGCACTGATGATCACCAGCATTGCCAGGGCTTCTTCCAGGCCGATGGTCTCGCCCACGAACACAATGCCCAGCAACACCGCCACCGCCGGGTTGACGTAGGCGTAGCTGGTGGCCGCTGCCGGACGCACATGCTTGAGCAGGTACATATAAGCGTTGAAGGCGATGATCGAGCCAAAGACGGTCAGGTAGGCCAGGGCCAGCCAACCTTCCACTGGCGGCATCGCTTCCAGGTGCTCGCCCTTGAGTGCGCTGCCGATCAACAGCACCACACCGGCGATCAGCATCTCAGCGGCGCTGGCCATGGCGCCCTGAGGCAACGGCAAATGACGGCTCCAGACCGAACCGAAAGCCCAGGAGGCTGCGGCAAACAACAGCAAGCCTGCGCCCAACGGGCTCGATTGCAGGTTGGAGCCCATATTGAGCATGGCGATGCCGATCATTCCCAGAATCACCCCGGCCCATTCCAGGCGGGTATTACGCGCGCCCCAGAAATAACCACAGAGCAAGGTAAACAGCGGCACCGTTGCCACGGCCAGCGCGGCGACGCCGGAGGTCACGCCCGTGTGTTCAGCCACACTCACCGCGCCATTGCCGAACGTCAGCAGCAAGATGCCGATCATGCCGGCAGCTTTCCACTGTGCCCAGGTCGGCGCTGGCACACCGCGCCAGCGCAAGTAGCCATACATCAGAACGCCCGCCGTGCAAAAACGAATCCCCGCCAGCATCAGCGGTGGCCAGTACTCCACGCCAATGCGGATCACCAGGTAGGTGGAACCCCAAATGACATACAGCGCAAAAAAAGCGGCGATCAACGGTAAGGGAAAACGACGTGGGCCAGGCATGGGGCGGCTCTGAGGCAAGACAGGGGATAGCTATTCTAGAAATCCGCGCCAGTAAACATAAGTTACAAAACCTGTTTAAAGTGCCCATACACTTTTCAAATCATGGTTATCAGGGCTATAAGCCTTGTATTCGAAAGCCTCCCATTACCAGAGCCT
Organism: Pseudomonas sp. TAE6080; assembly: GCF_018732265.1. Taxonomy (NCBI): domain Bacteria; kingdom Pseudomonadati; phylum Pseudomonadota; class Gammaproteobacteria; order Pseudomonadales; family Pseudomonadaceae; genus Pseudomonas; species Pseudomonas sp. TAE6080. The sequence continues at coordinate 74,730 of NZ_JAHIDY010000026.1, read as the reverse complement.
TATTCATGGACAAATACGACCGCATGCTCCTTAGCGCCCTGCTCGTAGATGGCCGCGCCACCTACGCGCAATTGGCCCGCACGGTAAACCTCTCCGCCCCCGCCGTAGCCGAACGCGTGGCCAAGTTGGAAGCCAGTGGCGTAATCACCGGTTACCAGGCCAAGGTTGACCTGTCCAAGATCGGCTTGCCGATCCAGTGCACGATCGAACTGCGCTTGACCAATCACGGCAGCCAGAAGGTGTACGACGCACTGGCCGAGATCCCCGAATTGACCGAATGCCACCGGGTCACCGGCGACCCCTGCGTAATCATGCAGGCGGCGGTGGGGTCGATGCCGGAATTGGAAAACCTGATCAACCGAGTGGCGAAGTTCGGGTTCAGCAAGACCTCGATCATCTTGTCGAGCGCCATAGAGCGGCGGGTGCCGCTGGGGCATTTGGAAGGGAAGAATGGCGGTGGCTGAACGGGCAAGCCAGCGGTAGCGCCAGTTGCCTCACTGCCGACATTGAACAATCAAGTCGACAACTTGCTGGATAGTGGTGATGTGATTCCAATCATCCTGAGTCGCCTGCAAGTTGAATTGCCATTTGATCTGCATGACAAAGCAGGTCAGATCTTCATCAATAATCTTAAAATCGTGGATGAAGTCCGTTTGTTCCGTCACCTGGTTTCGGTCGATAAAACCAATGATATCGACGAAAAGCCGGATTACTTTTTCACTGATTTCGGCTCTGGTCAGGTTACTTTCCATTTTTTGCCTCATAGGCACACTTACCAATACTGATTAGATCAAAAACAGCCAAACCCGCAGCAACAAAGGGAATGCCCCGCCCGATAATGCCAAACACCCGGACGGTACCAAAAGTCGCTTTCGCCATGCCGGCCAATGTCGGCTGCCTGATCAGAGCGCGAGGGAAAAAGCGCATTCCAATGAGGCTAGCCAGGTTTGTCGTTTTGCTGGAGCCAACGTGGACCCAGGTCCCCACTGCAATTTTGCTGATGGGTATGCCCGCCGCCTCCGTGAGGACCGTTGCCAGCGTCAAGCCGTAGTGTTGCTGCGTGCATTTCCAGAGTTCGTCAAACGTCGTGTCCGGCACCGCAGAGTCGGCATGAATGGGCTTGAGTAACTTGTAACTGGCGCCATGCGTCCAGCCTGGTGTACTAGGTAAAACCATGACTGCCGGGCAGCTTGCCATCGTATTTCCCAAGTGAAACGTCATGCTGGAAGTTGAGCCGAAATCAATGCCATTTTGTTCGAGTTCGGACTGGATTCGAATGATTGCCGAATGAAGATCGCTTTCCTGCATGACGTAGTCCCTGTACGTAAATGACAGGCGAGATGTTAGGTCGCAGTAAAGGGTGATAGGCGGGAGAAGGGAAAATCCAGAAGAGCCCGACTTGGTAGTAGGACCAAACCTACTGACTATTCAGAAAGCCGGTAAAAGCCCCGATATTTCAGTGGCAAGCAAGACCGATCCCTTTCATTTGCGGGACGTTTCCTAGAGAATTCCACGGCCTTGTTTCCGTCGAGTCAGCTCGCTAGTCTCGCCCAGTCATCGAACATTCGGTGATCGGACGTGCAAGTCCGACTTACGGAAAATGCGCAAATGCCTTACATCTCAACGCCAGTTTTTTGCCTGGCGTTCATCTGTTATGGCAGTTGTACACGGGAGATCTTCGGATCTGCCGGGCTGCTTCCGTCCCGGTCTTGCACACCTGTGTACGGCTGCCACCCTTATTCGCGTGCAAGCGATCGGTTGCAGTTTCTTACCTAACGGAGGAGTTACAACATGGTCAAAATCACCCCTGATCCACCCCTCTCCCACAAAGATTTCCTCAGCGACAACCCCCTCACCCGACGCGCCATCGATTACTACCTCAAAGCCAGCGCGCCAGACGCAGCCCCTTACATCATCAATGACAACCTCAGTTTCGAGGATGCCTTGGCCCGCGCCGCCGATCTGCTGCATTGCGCGGTGACAACCGCTCAGGTAGGCATTGATGCCATGAACGGGCATCAAAGGGCGGTGATGCATCTGGTAGAAATGGCCAAGGTGGTGGTGGACCAATCGCTGGATTGTCTACGCCCCCGATAACCACCACAAAACCAATGTGTGGGCTTGCTCTCCCACACTTTGGATCTTTGCTGCCCTGAAGGTTGAGATCAGAACCCGCGATGTTTCTTCAGATGATCATTGATCTTTGCCGCCGGCACTTTCTGCAAGCTGCACAGCAGGTCATGGGAGAGTTCGCGCAAGCCGTGGGCACGGCGCAGTTCCTGGGCCAGGTGGGCGGTCAGGTTGGCCGCCATTTCCGCGTCGGCCATGGCCCGGTGAGCCTTGCCCGTGTGGGGCAGTTGGGCAAATGAGGTCAGGGTGCCGAGTTTGTGATTGGGTGCGGCGGGCATCAGCCGGCGCGCCAACAGTAGCGAGCAGGCGAATTTTTGCAGGCGGGTGCGGCGGATCAAACCGAGTTCGAAGTCCCAGAACTTCTGGTCAAACGCAGCGTTGTGCGCCAGCAGTGGCGTGGTGCCGACAAACTCATTGACCTCGTTCATTACCTTCTCGGCCGGTGGCGCGCTGCGCAGCATGGCGTTGCTGATGCCGGTCAGTTGTTCGATAAACCCCGGCACGCGCACGCCAGCGTTCATCAGGCTCTGGTAGCGGTCCACGATCTGGCCCCGCTCCAGGATGACCACGGCGATTTCCGTGGCCCGGCAACTGCTGCTCGGCGAGATGCCGGTGGTTTCAAAGTCGATGACCGCTATCCGTTCCAAACCTGTTCCAACCTCATCAGAAAATCTATTTGAGCAACAGCGCGCCTTCGATAGGCACGTAGCGGCTGGCCGCGCGGATCAACGAGTTGGCCGTCAGCCCCGGCACACCGTAGGCCACGGCTTCGACGCCATGTTTATGGATGATACGGTCGAGCAACATGTCGAAATCGCCATCACCCGAGGCCAGCACGACTTCGTCGACATGGGCGGCCGCGTCCATGATGTCGATGGTGATGCCCACGTCCCAGTCGCCCTTGGCCGAGCCATCGCTGCGCTGGATGTAGGGCTTGAGCTTCACGGTAAAGCCCAGGTTGCGCAGGATCTGCTGGAACTGCTGCTGCTTGCTGTCGCCACGGTCGATGGCATAGGCATACGCCTCGACGATCTGCCCGCGCTGGCTGATATCAGCCCACAGGGCGGCGTAGTTGAAGTGGCAGCCATAGGCCTGGCGCACGGTGTAGTAGAGGTTCTGGACATCGGCGAACACTGCAATTTTTTTCACCGCACACCCTCATGGCACTGGCAGGCGTGATGGCCCGCAAAGGTCGCCAGTATGCCAGCCAAGGGGAGCTTTCCGAGAAAAATCAGACCGGGGCGACAACGCGCCCCGGATTTGTGTGTATCAGACGAAGGAATCGTCGTCGCTAAAGAAGGAAGAATCACTGTCGGCAAAGTTGTCGGTATCGTTGGCATAACTGTCATTGCCAGCGAAACGTTGCTCATCACCGCCCCAGCCACTGTTGTCACTGTTGTCACTGGCCGGTGCAGGCTCTTCGCGCACGATCTCTTCCACCACCTGCGGCTGTTGGTTATGGCTGAACAGGCTGCTGATGCCCTGGGCCAGCATCACGCCACCGGCCACGCCGGCTGCGGTTTTCAGGGCGCCGCCGAGAAAGCTGCTGCCTGCGGGTGCTGCCTGTTGGGGTTGCTGAACGTTCTGTTGCGGCGCAGGCGCGCTGTTGAAACCCGGCCGGCTCGGCTCACGCCAACCACCGCTTGATGACGACGGTGTGCTGGGCGCAGGTTGCGAGTCGCGAGGGCTGCCACCAAAGATACTCGACAGGAACCCTCCGCCGCTCGCGGCCGGCGGCGCGGCCTTGGCCCGTTGCAGCTCATCCTGCAATTGCTGGATCTGTTGCGCCTGCTGCTTGTTCTGCGCATCCAGGCTCTTGATCGCGGCTTCCTGCACCAGGATCGCCTGGGTCATGAAGTACCCGGCGGCCGGTTGGCGAGTGATGTGCTCCTTGATCCGCGCTTCTGCCTGGGCGTCGCGGGGGGCTGAGTCCGTTTCGGCTTGCTGCAACCGTGAAAACAGTCCATCGATCAGGGTTTGCTCTTCGTTGTTCATGGCGACCTCGTTAGATTGCCGGTAAAAATCTGCGTCCCGCCCGCAATGGGCAAGGTACGCCACCAGTAATGGGGCTGGCCCGTGGCGTTTCAATGATCTTTACCCAAGGTTTACGTTTGTCGGTGATCAGTTAAAGTGTCTGCTGCTTTTTTGGCCTGTGATGACTTTGATGAATCCGTTGACCGTTCTGCGCGACTCTTTCTACTTCTTCCAGCGCAACCTGGGCGCCATCGTGCAGTTGTGCCTGCCCTTGGTGATCCTCGAAGCCGTGCTGCAACAAGTGCTCGATCGCACCCTGGGCCCGGAGGCGTTTACCGGCTACAGCATGATCGTCGGGCTGCTGGTGTATCCGCTGTACACCGCCGCGTTGATCCTGTTTCTCGATGCCCGCAGCCGTGGCGAGTCGCCGCGCACTGCCGACGTGCTGGCCATGGCGCTGACCCTGTGGCCACGCTATGCGCTGCTGACCGCCATGAGCACCCTGTTGATCCTGCTGGGGCTGTCGTTGTACTTCCTGCCGGGGCTGTGGCTGATGGTCACTCTGGCGTTTGCCGAGTACCTGTTGGTGCTGCGCGGCATGCCGGCGCTGGCGGCGATGAAGGAAAGTTTCCGACTGACCCGCGGGCATTTCCTGCGCATCCTGATCTGCCTGTTGTGCGTGATGACCCCGCTGTGGCTGCTCAAGGGCGCGAGCGTCGCGGCCTGGCCCGACCCGCAGAACCCGCTGCTGGCGGTGCTGATCGACAGCGCCCACAGCTTCTTGCAGTTGTTTACCAGCGTGGTGCTGTTCCGCCTGTTCATGCTGATCGCCGGTGATGCAGACGCCCGCTAACGTGGCCCTTGGGCTCCCGGCCGCCGGTCGGGTATGCTCCGTGCCTGTCCTGCAGCGCCATAAGGCGAGCCGATGAACCGTTTACTGCGTACAACCCTGGTGGGCCTGCTGATTCTGGCTGGTGTGCTGACCGCCCTGGTCTACAGCCTGACCTGGCGCCCCGCCGACAAAGAGATCCTGCCGGTAAGCTGCGTCGCCCCGCGTGCGCCGACGCTGTTGCCCGGCCAGGCGCTCAAGGTGATGACCTGGAACGTGCAGTACCTGGCCGGCAAGAACTACGTGTTCTGGTACGACACCCCGGACGGCAGCGGCCCGGATGACCGCCCGACCGTTGAAGACATGGCCTCCAGCCTGGATGAAGTGGCGCGGGTGATCCGTGATGAACAACCGGACGTACTGCTGCTGCAGGAATTGGATGAAGACGCCAAGCCGTCCCATTACCAGGACCAACTGGCGCTGCTCCAGGAGCGACTGGTGGACCTCTACCCTTGCAGCGTCCAGGCCTTCGACTGGAAAGCCGACTTTATTCCCGACTGGCATATCTTCGGCAGCGTCGGCCGCAAGCTGGTAACCCTCAGCCGCTACCAGATCGAACACGCCGAACGCCTGCAACTGCCGGTGGCCCCGGCCAACCTGCTCAGTCGCCAGTTCCAGCCCAAGCCTGCGTTGCTGCTCAGTTACCTGCCGTTAAGCGACGGCGGTCAACTGGCGGTACTCAATACCCGCCTGGACAACGCCGCTCCTGGCCACAGCGCGGTGCGCGAACAAGTCCAGGCGACCATCAAGCTGCTGGATAAATTCGAAAGCCGTGGCACGCCCTGGCTGATCGGTGGCGACTTCAACCTGTTGCCGCTGGGCCAGTTCCTGCGCCTGGAGGCCGGTAAGCGCGGGCAGTATTCGCCAGACAGCGAGCTGCATCTGCTGTGGGACAAATACCCGATGGTGCCCAGCAACAGCCAATCCAGTGGCATTGACCGGGCGCAGTGGCTGACTCACTTCCCCAATGACCCAAGCCTCGACGGGCCGGATCGCACGGTGGATTATCTGTTCTACAGCCCAAGGCTGAAGAAAGTGGAGGCGCGGGTGCGGCAGGACGATACGTTGCGTATTTCCAATCATTTGCCGGTGATTGCGCGGTTCTTATTGTCCGCCGCGCAATAACCAACACTACAAAACCAATGTGGGAGCGGTGGCGTGTTCGGGGTTATTTGCGGGGTTTGATCCGCGCAGTCGCCTCTGCCACCAACGGATCATCCGGCCAGTAATGCTTGGGATAGCGGCCCTTCAGATCCTTCTTCACCTCGGCGTAGGTACTGCGCCAGAAGTTCGCCAGATCCTGCGTCACCTGCACCGGCCGCCGTGCGGGCGAGAGCAGGTGCAGCTTCACCACTTGCCGCCCACCGGCGATGCGCGGGGTGTCGGCCAGGCCGAACAGCTCCTGCAAGCGCACCGCGAGGATCGGCGGTTGTTCGCTGTAGTCCAAACGCACCGAAGACCCCGACGGCACTTTCAAATGGTGCGGCGCCAACTCGTCCAGGCGTTGCGGCAACGGCCAGGGCAGCAGGTTATGCAGGAAACTCGATAGATCCAGGTTGGCAAAATGGCTCAAGCGCGAGACCTTGCCCAGGTACGGCATCAACCAGTGTTCAAGGCTGGCGAGCAAGGCGCTGTCGCTGACATCCGGCCATTCACTGACCTGGCCGGCGTCCAGTTGGCGCAACAGCATGACGCGGGCCTGCCACTGGCGCAGTTCCGCAGTCCAGGGCAGCAACTCCAGGCCTTTGCGCCGCACCAGATTGACCAGCGCCTGGCTGCGGGCGGACTCGTCGAGACCGGTCAACGGCTCGCGACTGAGCACCAATTCACCGACCTTGCGCTGGCGTTCGGCACGCAACACGCCTTCGCGCTCGTCCCAATCCAGTTGGTCGAGACAGCGCACTTGTTCGGCCAATACCGAATCGAACAACGCCGGATCAAAGTCTGCGGCCAGGTAGATCCGCTCTTCACGCTGGCCCTGACGGCTGCCCAGGTCGGCGATGACCAGCCACGTTTGTTTCATCAGGCTGTCGGCTTCGGCAAACAGCGCCGCACGGCCATTGGCCAGGCGATATTCGGCGCCCCCGGCGCGACGCTGCTGGGCCACCCGATCCGGGTAAGCCAGCGCCAGTAACGCCCCAAGCCAACGCGGGTGATCGGGATCGGCGACGGGCTGTTCGGCCTTGCCTCGCAGATAGCCGCGATATTGCCGGGCCAACTGCCTGGCCCGCTGCACGCCACCCTGGGTGCCACGGGCCCGCTCCTCGCCGGACAACAACGCCAGGCGACTGTGCAAATCCGCACCGGCGCCACGCAGGATATCGCGCTCGCCCAGTAGCGCGGCGACATCACACGCCATGTTCGCCAACCCCAGGTCCTGACCACGCAACAACAAATGCGCGATACGCGGATGCGCCGGCAGGCTGGCCATTTTCTGCCCGTGGGGGGTCAAGGTCGCGTCCTTCAATGCGCCCAGTCGCTCCAGCAAGTCCTGGGCCTGGGCATAGGCGGCCGTGGGCGGTACGTCGAGCCATACCAGTTGTGTCGGCGTCACACCCCAGCGCGCCAGTTGCAGCGCGAGGCCGGCCAGGTCCGCCGAAAGAATTTCCGCACTGCCATAGGCCGCCAGCCCTTCATGCTGGTCTTCGGACCACAAGCGATAGCACACGCCCGGCTCCAACCGCCCTGCCCGGCCTGCACGCTGGGTGGCGCTGGCGCGGGAAATGCGCTGGGTATCGAGGCGGGACATGCCGCTACCGGGGTCAAAGCGCGGGACCCGCGCCAGCCCGGCGTCGATCACCACCCGCACGCCATTGATGGTCAGGCTGGTCTCGGCGATGTTGGTGGCCAGCACCACCTTGCGCTTGCCGGCGGGTGCCGGGTCGATGGCCGCCCGCTGGGCCGTGAGGTCGAGTTCGCCATGCAACGGGCAGAGCAGTACATCGCTGCGCTCACCCAAGGCGTCCGCCAACTGTTGATTGACCCGGCGAATCTCCGCCTGGCCGGGCAGGAACACCAGCACGCTGCCGGTTTCGTCATGCAGGGCTTCAAGGATGGTCTGCACCAACCGTGGCTCGATAAATTCACCAGGCTGGAACGGTCGGCCCCAGCGCATCTGCACCGGGTACATGCGCCCTTCACTGCGCAGGATCGGTGCGTCGTCGAGCAGGCCCGACAGGCGTTCGCCTTCAAGGGTGGCGGACATCAGGAGGATTTTCAGCGGTTGTTCGTCGCGAAACAGCTCGCGGCCATTGAGGCTCAGGGCCAGCGCCAGGTCGGCGTCGAGACTGCGCTCGTGGAACTCGTCGAAGATCAACAGGCCTACGCCATCCAGCGCCGGGTCATCCTGCAAGCGGCGCGTGAGGATGCCTTCGGTGACCACTTCGATACGGGTGTTGGGGCCGACCTTGCTGTCCAGGCGGATCCGATAGCCGACGGTTTCCCCGACCTTTTCCCCCAGCTCGCTGGCCAGTCGCTCGGCGGCGGCGCGGGCCGCTAGCCGACGCGGTTCAAGCATCAGGATGGTTTGCCCGGCCAGCCAGCTTTCATTCAACAGCGCCAACGGCACCCGCGTGGTTTTACCGGCGCCGGGCGGTGCTTCGAGCACGGCTTCATGGCGCGTCGCCAAGGCTTCACGCAGGGCGGGTAAAACATCATCGATTGGCAACGAATTCATACTGGCTCCAAAGCAGAGCGGCGAGTATAACGGCGAACTGCTGGATATCGGTGGAGTGCCGTCTCCGATTGGAATGCTCCTACATTAGAGCGGTGGCACCCGGTAGATATGTTTTATAGTCACGCCATAAAGTGTTCAGGAGAGTCCCATGCGTATTGCTTCCCGTGTCATCGGCGGTGTTCTGGCCGTCACCTTGTTGAGCCAACTGACCGCCTGCGGTTCGATTTTCTATCCTGACCGCCGTGGCCAGATCGACGGCAAGATCGACCCGACGATTGCCGTACTCGATGCGCTCGGCCTGCTGTTCTATGTCATCCCCGGCCTGATCGCCTTTGGTGTGGACTTCGCCACCGGCGCCATCTATTTCGAACCCGGCAAGACCGCCCAGGTCGCGCCAGAAAAACTGCAACAAGCCATCGGCGCCGACGGCAAGGTGGATAACACCAAGCTGCAAACCATCATCGAGCACGAAACCGGCCGCAGCCTACCGCTGGACGACCCGCGCCTGATCCAGTTCAAGGGTAGCGTGCAACAACTCGCGACCCTGGGCCTGCAACCGGCTGCGTAAGGACTTGATCGCCCCATGACCACCAGCACCGAACACGCTCGGCTATTGCGCCTGGCCACCCGCGCCTCGGTCGGCGTGGCCAGTATTCTGATTATCGGCAAAGCCGTCGCCTGGTGGTACAGCGGCTCGGTGAGCATGCTCGCCGGGTTGACCGACTCGCTGCTCGACGGCGTGACGTCGTTGCTCAACCTGCTGGCGGTGCATTACGCGCTGCGCCCGGCCGATGACGACCACCGTTATGGGCATGGCAAGGCGGAATCCCTGGCGGGCATGGCCCAGGCGCTGTTTATCGCCGGCAGTGCAGTATTGATCGCCTTCCAGGCTTACCAGCGTTTGCAGCACCCCGAGCCTGTGGGCGCACCCTGGCTGAGCATCGCGGTGATTGTGCTGTCGCTGGCACTGACCGTGGCGCTGCTGATCCTGCAACATCGGGTGATTCGCGAAACCGGCTCGAACGCGGTGCGTGCCGACTCGCTGCACTACCGCTCGGACCTGCTGCTCAATGGCAGCATTCTATTGGCGCTGGTGCTGGCGGCCTTTGGCTTGCATCAGGTCGATGCCTGGTTCGGGCTTGGGATCGCCGTCTACATCCTGTGGAGCGCGATCCAGATCGCCCGGGAAAGTTTTGCCGTGCTGATGGACGAGGAACTACCGGCCGACGTCAGCCAGCATATGCTGGAACTGGCCCGTGGCGTGCCCGGCGTGTTGGGCGCCCATGACTTGCGCACGCGGATTTCCGGCAATCACTGGTTTGTGCAGTTGCACCTGGAATTACCGGGGGAGTTGAGCCTGTTGGTGGCCCATGGCATCAGCGACCAGGCCGCCGATGCCATCCATCAGGCCTACCCACGGGCCGAGGTGCTGGTGCACGCCGACCCGCTGGAAGTGGTCACCGGCAACAAGGCTTAGTAGGTCACCTGATAGCCGCGGCTGCCCAGGCAGTTGCCCTGGGCCTGGCGGTAGGTTTGCACCACCGCTGGCGCAGGCGCGTAGGTGACGGTCTGCGGGTCGAAGCCACTCTGCTGCACCGCCCAGCGATAGCAATCGTAACCGTCCTGCTGCACCTGGGCGGGTGATTGACCGTTGGCGGGATAGGCCACCACGTCATACCCATTGCCCTGAGGCGCCGGCTGTGGCGGCAGGCTGGCGACTGGCGGTTGCACCACCACGTACTGCTGGGTGCTGGTCTCATAGCTGTAATAGGCGCCGGCGGCGAGGAAAAACAGCGCGCTGCCCACCCACACTTCCCGCGCATAGTCCGGCAGGTAATGCACACGAATCCCGTAGGGCGGTGTGACAACTACGTAGCGCGGGCCCTGGGGCCGATACCAATAACCCCCGGAGAAGAAATAATCCTGGCCACGATAGGGCACGCGGTAATTGCGCTCGGGGAAGCGGTCCACCGTGTAGCCCGGCCGATATTGCGGGCCGGGGCCCCAGCCATTGCCGTGCCCGTCGGGGCGGCCCGGCCAGCGGTTGTCATTGGGGTGGCCATTGTAGCCAGGGCGCGAACCGGGACCGCCGGCTTCCCAGTGCGGGTTGCCATCGTTACGCCGGGGAATGTCACGGTAGTTACCCTGGCGCGGCTCCTGGGTCTGGTTCACGGAGTCGGGGCGGGCCTGGATCGGCAGATTGCTCCCGGCCTGGGGCGCCGGGCGCGAAGGTTCGTGGCCTTGGGGGCCACGCTCTCGCTGCCCGCCACCACCGCCCTGCAGGCCTTGCCCCTGGCGGGGTGAGTTGTCTCGCTCGTCAGCCATCACCTGCGTACCCAAGGTGACCATCAACACACCTACACCTGCCAAACGCCAGATGCGCTTCATGCTATTCCTCACTGCGGATTAGGGCCTATGCATGAGACTGGAAAAGCCGGGCCCGGTTCTGCCACAGGTTATCAGCCAGCCGAACATTTTTCGTCGGCAAAAGAAAAGGGGTAGCCCGTCGGCCACCCCTTGAGAACTTCGTCCTGGCTCAACGCTTATGACGTTGGCTCACCTCACGCCGTCTTGTGGACAGTGTGTAGCCCGGGGGCCGGCACAACCCGGTGGGGTTGGCGGGCCGCAGCCGGCCTGATTCGGCGGGCTGCTGTGGACTGTATGTCCGGGCAGTGATTCTGTTGGTAATCATAGGCGTGAAGCCCCGATAGATGATTGCGAAGATTGCGTCAATAAACAGTGCTTGCGCAATTTTTAACCCTGGATAGATAATTCGCAGCAATAGTTACGATAAAGGCCATCTCAATGAGCAAACTTGACCGATACGACCTGAGTATTTTGGCGGAATTACAGCGCGACGCGAGGATCTCCAACCAGGAGCTGGCCGAGCGCATCGGCCTGTCGCCTTCGCCCTGCTCACGCCGGGTCAAGCAATTGGAGGACGACGGCTACATCTCACGACAGGTCGCCCTGCTCGACCGCAAGATGCTCGGCCTGAGCCTCACGGCCTACGTGCTGATCGGCATGGACCGACACACACCCGAGCGCTTCGAGAACTTCGAAGCGGCCATCCGCACCTTGCCGCAGGTGCTGGAATGCAGCCTGGTCACCGGGATGGATGCCGACTATCAGTTGAAGGTGGTGGTGCCGGATATGGATCACTATCAAAAACTGCTGCTGGGCCACCTGACCCGGATTGAAGGGGTGACCAGCGTGCGCTCAAGTTTTGTGCTCAACCAGGTACTTAACAGCACGGAGTTGCCGTTGACTCATCTGCGGACCTAAGACTCACCACCAGCTCCCACTTTTTGACCGTGTTCAGGCAGTGACACCCGGGTGCGACGTACCGACGCAGGTCAACTTTGAGCGTGCCTCGCTGCCTTATACTTCGCGCCTGCCTTTGTCGGAAACTGCCCAATGAATTCGATTGACCCCGTGCTGTTTGAAGAGTGGATGATGACCGGCCTGGTCACCATCCTGATCATTTTCATGGGCTTTATCGTCTGGGACCTGGCGAAGAAATCCAAGGCCGGGCGCTTTGGCTCGATGATTCTGTTCTTCGTGCTGGGCCTGGGCGTGGCCGCGTTCATCATCAAGAGCGTGGTGATCGGCCTGATCGAATCCGGGGCTTTATAAGCGCGCCGGCACTTCGCGGTACTGGCCTTGGCCCAGGCCTTCAATCGACCAATCGCCGATTTTTACCCGCACCAGGCGCAAGGTCGGCAAGCCCACGGCAGCGGTCATGCGCCGTACCTGGCGGTTGCGCCCCTCGCGAATCACCAGTTCCAGCCAATAGGTCGGCAGGTTTTTACGAAACCGCACCGGCGGGTTGCGCGGCCATAGTTCTGGCTCATCCAGTCGCCGGGCTTCAGCCGGCAACGTCATACCGTCATTCAACTCAACGCCCGCGCGCAGGCGTTGCAGATGCTCCTCGGTGGGCTCGCCTTCCACTTGCACCCAATAGGTTTTCGCCAGCTTGTGCTTGGGGTCGGCAATCCGCGCCTGCAACTGGCCATCATTGGTCAACAGCAATAGGCCCTCACTGTCCCGATCCAGGCGCCCGGCCGGATAGATCCCCGGAATGTCGATGAAATCCTTGAGGGTCGCGCGCCCGCCTTCATCACTGAACTGAGTCAGCACGTCGAAGGGTTTGTTGAACAGGATCAACTTCGGCTCGGCCGGCGGCGCCTTGGCAACACGGCGAGCAGCGGCATGGGGAGGTTTCACGCCAGGGCGGCGCGAATCGGGACGGGCAGGACGGGACATGGCAACAAAACATCTAACGGTCAGGACCGACCATGCTAGTGGCCTGACCGTTAAATAACCACCCCGCTATTTAGCGGAACGGCGGCTCGTCAAAGCTGCGCAGTTTGCGTGAATGCAACGAGTTGAGCTCGGTGCGCAACAAGTCCACCGCCTCGATACCGATCTTCAAGTGTTGGCTCACGGCCCGCTCATAGAACGCGTTGGCCGAACCTGGCAACTTGATCTCACTGTGCAGCGGTTTGTCCGAGACGCACAACAACGTGCCGTAAGGCACTCGCAAACGGTAGCCTTGGGCTGCGATGGTGCCGCTTTCCATATCCACCGCTACGGCACGGGACAGGTTGATCAACGGGCGTTCCTGGGCCCAGCGCAGCTCCCAGTTGCGGTCGTCGTAGGTCAGCACGGTGCCGGTACGCAGGCGCTTTTTCAGCTCTTCGCCCTTCTCGCCCGTGACGTTGGCCGCCGCTTGCTGCAACGCCATCTGTACTTCGGCCAGGGCCGGGATCGGGATGTTCGGCGGTACCACGCGGTCGAGAATCCCGTCGCGCCGCATATAAGCGTGGGCCAGCACATAGTCGCCGATGGTCTGGGATTGGCGCAGGCCGCCGCAGTGACCAATCATCAGCCAGCAATGTGGACGCAATACTGCCAGGTGGTCGGTGATGTTCTTGGCGTTGGACGGGCCGACACCGATGTTGACCAGGGTTACGCCGTGGCCGTCGCTGGCCTGCAAGTGGTAGGCCGGCATCTGGTAACGGTGCCAGACCACGCCTGCGGCAATGGCAGACGCTTCGCCATGGTCCATGTTCTTGTCGATGATCACGTTGCCCGGCAACACCATGCGGATAAAACGTGGGTCACTGCGCAACTGCTCCAGGCCATGGACGATGAACTGGTCGACATAGCGGTGGTAGTTGGTCAGCAGAATCCACGGCTGCACATGGCGCCAGTCGCTGCCTGTGTAGTGCACCAGGCGGCGCAGGGAGAAATCCACGCGGGCCGCATCGAACAGCGCCAGGGGCAGTGGATCGGTGTTTTCCCAATCATAAAGGCCATCGGCGATGCCATCGGTGGCGGCGGACAGGTCGGTGCTCGGGAACACCCGCGCCAGGGTCGCTGCGGTCACGCCGGAGCCGGCCAACTCGTCACCCTGCTCCACCACGTACGGGTATGGGATGTTCTGCTGGCTGACGCCCACTTCTACCGTCACGGTGAAGTCGTGCATCAGCGGCACCAGTTGCTCCAGCAGGTATTTGCGGAACGCCGCCGGATGGGTGACGGTGACACTGTAGGTGCCCGGCAACTGGACCTTGGCATACGCCCGCGTGGTCTGTGGGACTTCGCCGTGGCAGTGGTAGGTCAGGCGCAGTTCCGGGTAGCGAAACAGTGCACGTTGTGCGGCGTCGGGTTCGACGCGATCCTTGAGGTATTGCTTGAGGGCCTGATTGAGCGCGCCGGTGGCCCGCTCATGCAGGGCCGCCAGCCGGTCCACGGCCTCTTCGGCGGTTTGGACGACAACAAAAGCTTCGGTCACGGTAAGCATCCTGTGTTCTGACGTGCAGGCCTTCATCTTGCCTGCATCGCCGCCAGACGCAAAATCTGAATTGGCATGGGATTCAGGGTAGGAGCTGGCTTGCCAGCTCCTACAGGGGATCGCGTTTACACAGGGGTTGAGCGGGCGACGATGGCCTGCACATCCACACCACGCGGCAAGGTGCCGTACACCCGCCCTGATGACTCACCCAAGCGGCTGGCCATAAACCCATCGCTGACACTGGCGTTGCCCGCCTCCAGCAACAACTTGGCCTGCAACGCCACGGCGATATCTTCGGTCAGTTGCCGCGCCCGGTACTGGATGTCCTGGGTGTCCATGAACGCCGATTTCAATTGTTCGATATGCCGCGCCAGGCGTTTATCGCCATGCCCATCGCCCAATTCGACAAACAATGTCTCCAGCACCCCAGGCTCTTTCGACAAGGCCCGCAGCACGTCCAGGCATTGCACGTTGCCAGAACCTTCCCACGTCGAGTTGACCGGCGCCTCACGGTACAGGCGCGGCAGGATGCTGTCTTCGACATACCCGGCGCCGCCCATGCATTCGGCGGCTTCGTTGATCATGGCTGGCGCGCGCTTGCAGATCCAATACTTGCCCACTGCCGTCACCAGCCGTGCGAACTTGGCTTCCTGCTCATCGCCCAGATGGTCCAGCGCCCGGCCCATGCGCAGGCTCAAGGCCAGGGCCGCCTCGCTCTCCAGGGCGAGATCGGCCAGCACGTTTTGCATCAAGGGTTGTTCACTGAGCACGCGGCCACCGACCGTACGATGGGCACAATGATGGCTGGCCTGGGTCAGCGCCTGGCGCATCAAGGCGCTGGAACCGACCATGCAATCGAAACGGGTCATGGCGACCATTTCGATGATAGTCGGCACACCTCGGCCTTCTTCTCCGACCATCCAGGCCAGGGCGCCACGAAACTCGACTTCGCTGGAGGCGTTGGAGCAATTGCCGAGTTTGTTTTTCAGGCGCTGGATATAGAACTGGTTACGTGTGTCATCCGGGCGGTGCCGGGGCAGCAGGAAACAGGTCAGGCCCTTGTCAGTCTGGGCCAGGGTCAGGAAGGCGTCGCACATCGGCGCCGAGCAGAACCACTTGTGCCCCACCAACTCATAGGGCTGGCCAGGGCCACCGGCACCCACGGGGTAAGCGCGGGTGGTGTTGGCACGCACATCGGTACCGCCCTGCTTCTCGGTCATGGCCATGCCGATGGTTGCGCCGGCCTTATGGGCAATGCCGACGTTGCGCGGGTCATATTCGGTGTTGAGAATTTTCGGCAGCCAGGTGTCAGCCAGGTCCGGTTGCAGGCGCAGGGCCGGCACGCAGGCGAAGGTCATGGTCAGCGGGCAACCGGTGCCGGCTTCCGCCTGGCTGTGCAGGTAGGTCATGGCGGCGCGGGCGACATGGGCGCCAGCCTGGGGATGGGCCCAGGGCAACGACGGCAAGCCATGTTCAACGGCCGTGCGCATCAGTTCGTGATAGGCCGGGTGGAACTCCACCAGGTCAATCCGGTGGCCATAACGATCATGACTGTTGAACACCGGCTTGTTCTGATTCGCCAGGAACCCCGCCGCCATCAGCGGCCCGCCTGCCAGGGCGCCGTAAGCATCAATCCGCGCCTCGGCCCAGCCCGCGCCAAAGCGCCGCGACCATTCCTGCAGGGGCAGGTCGAGGCGATACAGGTTGGCGCCATCCAATGACGGCGGCTGGTTGGTAACGTCGTGGGTTTCGGCGAACGGGTGCAGATTCATGACGGGCCTCCTGATAAAAGGCCAGCTTCAGTGAGGCCTTCATTTCAGTTAAGCATCGTCACCGCGCTTAAAAAAGTGGCATATACGCCTAACTGCCGGCGCTTTCACCCTCTAACGGACACAGCAGGCGCCGCTGCAATACCGCTTGCAACAGCTCAAAACGCACCGGCTTGACCAACTGTTCGGTAAGGCCGACGCCGTGGCAATGCTGGCGCGCACTGCCTTGCAGTGAGTCGCTCAAGGCAATCACCGGCAGTTCGCCACAGCCTGGCAAGGCCCGGACCTGGCAGCACAGGGAGAAACCATCCTCGGGCACATCCAGCAGCACCGCATCAAATGCCTCGTCCTGCAACATCGCCAACGCCACCGGGCCGCTGCCTGCCACTTTCACCCGGTAACCCAGCTTGAGCAACATCCCGCGCAAGACCAACTGCGTGACGCTGTTGTCATCCACCAGCAATACCGTGCAGTCCTGGGGCGAGCGCTGCCAATCAACCACCCGCGCCGGCTCGGGAGGCACTGCAATCACGGCCACTTCCAACTGGAAGCGACTGCCTTTGCGTGGTTCGGAATGATGGGTCAGGCGCCCACCGAGCAATTCGATCAACTGCCGGCAGATCGCCAGGCCAATGCCCAGGCCGCCATATTCACGGGTAGTCGAGCCGTCCACCTGGAAGAAACGCTGATACAAAGTCGCCTCATCCAAGTGGGCAAACCCGATCCCGGTATCGGTGACGATAAACGTCAGATGCAAATGGCCATCGGCCCGGGGCAAGCCCACCACACGCACGCGCACCGCGCCTTCGTGGGTAAACTTGAACGCATTGTCCAGCAGGCACTCCAGGCACTGCATCAGTTTGCCAGCATCGCCCTCCAGGCGATCTGGCAACTCGCCCGCCACGTCGATGGAAAACGCCAGCCCCTTGCCCTGGGCATTGCCCAGGAACTGCTGGCGCAAGGTGTCGAGCACCCCGCGCAGGCTGAACACCTGCGGCTGCGCGCCAAGGCGACCGGCCTGAAGCTCGGTAAGGGTGAGGATGCCGTTGACCATGCGCATCATGTCCCGCGCCGAACCGGCAGCGGTGTGCTGGTACTGCGCCAGGTCCCCGGCCAGGGGTACGGTCTGCATCAACTCTAACGATCCAATCACCCCATTCATCGGCGTGCGCAGTTCATGGGTCAAGGTCGCAAGGAATTCGTCTTTCAACTGGTTGCTGTGGGCCAGTTGCTGGTTGAGCACTTCCAGTTTCTGGCTGGCCTCGAACAGGATCTGCGCCTGTTGTTCGCGCATTGCGTTGATGCGGTCGGCCAGGGCCAGGGACAACAGGGCGACTTCAATGGCCGAGCCGATCTGGCTGGAATACATGGTGAGAAACACATTGGGCAGGTAGCCCAGCACCATCATCGTATTGACCACCCCGCCGATCAGGAACGCCGACCAGGCGATGATGAAATAGCGCGCCACGCGCTGGCCGCAACACCAGGCCTTGATCCCGGCGACAAAAATGGTCACGGTAAAAATCAATGCCAGCGCAGTCGCCAGGCGCAGGGCCAGCGCGTAGCTGGTCATCAGCGACAACAACATCACCACCGCCCCCGTGCCCACCAGCACCCGCAGCAGCCGGTCCAGCCAGCGACTATAGAGGGCCGTGTGCAGGAAGCTGCGGGCAAACAGGCTACCAAACAACGCCGACGCGCCGATCAGGAACGGCGTCGCCGCATTCGCCCACCAGGGGTTGTCGGGCCAGAAATACTCCACTGCCGCGCCATTCACCGAGAGCTGGTACATGCCGAACGAGGCGATATAGAGGATGTAATAGAGGTAGCTGGTGTCGCGCACGCTGAGGTAGATGAACAGGTTGTACACCAGCATGCCCAGCAACACGCCGTAGATCAGGCCCAGCACATACAGGCGCAGCGGCTGATCTTCCAGGTACGCGGTACTCGACCACAGGGTCAGCGGCGCCTGGATCGAGCCTTCGCTTTGCAGGCGCAAATAGAGGGTTTTCTGTTCACCGGCCTTGAAATCGACATTGAACAGGTAGTTGTTCTGGCGAATCTCGCGGCTGGCAAACGGCAATGCATCACCGGTGCGCCCGGCCAGTCGGTAGGCGCCGGTATCATCAGGGACGTACAACTCCAGATGATCAAGGGGCGGATAGGCCAGCTCCAGTAACCAGGTGCGCAGGGCCTGCGGATCCTTGGGCAGGTAATGCAGGTCGACCTTGAGCCAGAACGCCGAGCGCGAATAGCCGGCATTGAGGGTGTCTTTATCATGGGTGGTGTAGCGACTGGCCAATGCGACGGAACGGGCATCGGCGAGAGTGACGCTGCCACTTGGGTCTTCGAGCACTTGCATGACCCGGCCCAGAGGAAGGCTGCGGGTGGTTTCATCGAACTCGACGGCGCCGGCCAGCATCGGCAGCCCGCACAAGAGAAACATCAGCAAATAGCGCATAGAGCCCCAGCGTGGCCTGTCCGGTTATGTCAAAAGCCCCCCATTCCTTTTGAGAAGACGTACACCGGCGATACATTAAGTTGTTTGGATCCACTCTAGCATAGCCGGTAAAGGCCAAAAGACACCATTGAAATAATTTTTTGAAAGGCTCTAGACCGGGGCTTTCAGCGCGATAACCGTCAGAAATAAATGATGGCTTATAGCCATTTTTCTTGATACTCCGAAGCAAAATACAAGCACTGCCCGACAGCCACGCAAAAAGCGTTTGGTGGTAAGCTCGCGCACCATGAATATCTACAGCTCTCGCCCTGTTGTCCTCTGTCTCTCCGGCCATGATCCCAGTGGTGGCGCCGGCTTGCAGGCAGATATCGAAGCCCTGCTCGCCCAAGGCTGTCATGCAGCCCCTGCCGTGACCGCGCTGACCGTGCAGAACACCGTGAATGTCAGCGATTTTCGCGTACTCGACCGCGAGTGGGTGTTGGCCCAGGCCAATGCCGTACTTGGCGACTCCGAAGTCGCAGCGGTCAAGTTGGGCATGCTCGGTTCCACCGTCATGGTCGACACCGTGGTCGAACTGCTCAAGGAGCACCCGCACCTGCCGGTAGTCTGCGACCCGGTGCTGCGTGCCGGTGGCGGTGGCAGCCTGGGCAAGGACGAGGTCGGCTATGCCATGCGCGAGCGGCTGTTGCCCTTGTCGCTGATTGCCACGCCCAACCTGCCTGAAGCGCGCATCCTCGCCGAACTGCCCGAAGGCACGGCGGACCAGTGCGCCGAGAAACTGCTGCCATTCATCAAGCACCTGTTGATCACCGGCGGCCACGGCGACGAGCATGAGGTGCACAATCGCCTGTACAGCCGCGACGGCACCCGCCGCACCTTCACCTGCCAGCGCCTGCCCGGCAGCTATCATGGCTCCGGTTGCACCCTGGCCAGCGCCCTCGCCGGCCGCCTGGCCCAGGGCGAAGGCCTGGCCAGCGCCGTGGAGTCGGCACTCAATTACACCTGGCGCACCCTGCGGGACGCCGAACAATTGGGCCAGGGGCAGTTTGTGCCGCGTCGCCTGCCACTGGATTTCTGTTCGTAATATCAAGGGGCCTGCTCGATGAAACTACGTGGCCTGTATGCCATTACCGACAGCCAACTATTGGCCGGTAAGTTCCTATCCTACGTCGAGGCCGCGCTGGAAGGCGGCGTGACGTTGCTGCAGTACCGCGATAAAAGCAGCGACGAGGCCCGGCGCCTGCGCGAAGCCGAAGCCCTGCGTGAACTGTGCTCGCGCTACAAGACCCAGTTGATCATCAATGACGATGCCGAACTGGCCGCGCGCCTGGGCGTCGGCGTCCACCTCGGCCAGACCGACGGCCCGCTGACCCCGGCCCGTGCGCTGCTGGGGCGCCATGCAATCATCGGTTCCACCTGCCACAGCCAGATCGAACTGGCCGAACAGGCCGCGCGCGAAGGCGCCAGCTATGTCGCCTTTGGCCGTTTCTTCAACTCCAGCACCAAACCCGGCGCCCCGGCAGCCACCCTCGAAATGCTCGCCCAGGCCCGCGCCCGCTTGCAGGTGCCGATCTGCGTGATCGGCGGTATCACCCTGGAAAATGCCCCGCCCCTGGTCGAGCACGGCGCCGACCTGCTGGCCGTGGTCCACGGCCTGTTCGGTGCCGACAGCCCCCAGGAAGTGACGCGCCGCGCCCGCGCCTTCAACGAACTCCTTAAATCCTGAATTCAGAGAGCCTGCCCATGTCTCGTTCCGAAACCCTGTTTGCCAATGCCCAGAAACACATCCCCGGCGGTGTGAACTCCCCCGTGCGTGCGTTCAAGAGCGTTGGCGGCACCCCGCTATTCTTCAAGCATGCCGAAGGCGCCTACGTCACCGACGAAGATGACAAGCGCTATGTGGACTACGTGGGTTCCTGGGGCCCGATGATCCTCGGCCACAGCCACCCCGACGTGCTGGACGCGGTGCGCAAGCAACTGGAGCATGGCCTGTCCTACGGCGCGCCAACCGCCATGGAAACCGAAATGGCGGACCTGGTGTGCTCGATCGTGCCGTCGATGGAGATGGTGCGCATGGTCAGCTCCGGCACCGAGGCGACCATGAGCGCGATCCGCCTGGCCCGTGGATTCACCGGCCGCGACAGCATCATCAAGTTCGAAGGCTGCTACCACGGCCACTCCGACAGCCTGTTGGTCAAGGCCGGTTCGGGCCTGCTGACCCAGGGCGTACCAAGCTCGGCCGGCGTGCCGGCGGCGTTCGCCAAGCACACCCTGACGCTGCCTTTCAATGACATCGCTGCCGTCGAAACAATGCTCAGCGAAGTCGGCCAGGACGTGGCGTGCATCATCGTCGAGCCGGTCGCCGGCAACATGAACTGCGTGCCACCGGCGCCGGGTTTCCTCGAAGGCCTGCGCGAGCAGTGCGACAAACACGGCGTGGTATTGATTTTCGACGAAGTGATGACCGGTTTCCGTGTTGCCCTCGGCGGCGCCCAGGCTTACTACGGCGTCACGCCGGACCTGAGCACCTTCGGCAAGATCATCGGCGGCGGCATGCCGGTGGGCTGCTTCGGCGGCAAGCGCGAAATCATGCAGCACATCGCGCCACTGGGCCCGGTCTACCAGGCCGGCACCCTGTCCGGTAACCCGTTGGCCATGGCCGCCGGCCTGACTACCCTGCGCCTGATCAGCCGCCCGGGCTTCCATGCCGAGTTGACCGACTACACCACGCGCCTGCTGGACGGCCTGCAACAACGCGCCGATGCGGTGGGCATCCCGTTCGTCACCACCCAGGCCGGTGGCATGTTCGGCCTGTATTTCAGTGGCGCCGACGACATCGTGACCTTTGACGATGTGATGGGCAGCGATGCCAACCTGTTCAAGCGCTTCTTCCACCTGATGCTCGAAGGCGGTGTGTACCTGGCACCGAGTGCCTTTGAAGCCGGCTTCACCTCCATCGCCCATGGCGAAGCCGAGCTGAAACTGACCCTGGATGCTGCCGAGCGTGCCTTCGCCGCACTGAAGTAAGCCAGCCAAAACCTGACGTCGCCCCTGGCGGCGTCAGATTTGCTACCTTGCTTACAGAAATTTCCTTCTTTTTTCGAGAAATCACCTGCAATCCGGCAGATAACTTGCCCACGCAGCAGAAAAACGAGTAAAGACTTTGTAAGCAGAGGCCTGCTTATTTCATAATGCGCGCTTATTGGATCCCCACGTGGTTCCACGCGCCCCGTCAGAGGTAAGTCGATTCCCATGAAACGCACCGGCCGCACCCTGGTTCTGGGCTGCCTGTTGCTCCTTCAACCGCTGCTTGCGCATGCACAAGCGGGCGGCAACTCGTTGTTGATCCCAGCGATGGGTCGTTGCACCCTCAATACTCAGCCAGAAAGCCAGGCCGAGGCCCTGAGCGCCTGCCAGACCCTGGCCGATGGCGGGGATGCGCAGGCGCAATACGAGTTGGGCGAATTTTTCTATGACGACAAGAATCCCTCCCGTGACCTCAATAAAGCCCTGAGCTTTTTCGAGAAAGCCTCGTTGCAGGGGCATGCGCAAGCCCAATTCAAGCTGGGCAGCATGTTCTTTCATGGGGAAGGTGTGCCGGCCAATAACGTGCAGGCGTATATCGTGCTGAAGATGGCGGCGGTCAATGGCGCCGAAGATGCGCTCGACACCGCCGACGAAGTGGCCGAGCACATGCAGCGCGACGAGTTGGAAGTGGCGACCCAGGTGCTGGGGCAGATTTTCCGCAATTACTTGCAGGAATTGCAGAGTGCGGATGGGCGTTCGCCTTTCTCGCCGCTGCCCTGACATTATCTAAACCCTTCTGACGCCATCGCAGGCAAGCCAGCTCCCACATTTGAATGTGTTCACAAATCAAAATGTGGGAGCGGGCTTGCTCGCGAAGGGGTCGATGCGGTCTAAAAGACTACTTCTCAGGCATCGGCATCGGAAACGGCATGACATTGCTCATGCCCCGCGCTTCGCTGATCTTCGGCGTGCCCAGGCGCTCGACTTCATCGATGCGCACAATCGAATGCATCGGCACAAAACTGCGCACCACGCCTTCGAACTGGGCCTTGAGCTTTTCCTCGCCCGGATCGACGACCAGTTGCGTGCGCTCGCCAAAGACGAACTCTTCCACTTCCAGGAAGCCCCACAGATCACTTTGATAGATCTGCTTGGCGTACATTTCGAACACCTGGCCCTGGTTAAGGAAAATCACCTTGTAGATTGGAGCTTCACGTTTGGTCATGGGGGGCGGGTAGCACATCGGCGGATATAAATGAGGGCGCGAACTATAGCATGGCACCCGATGCACAGTGCTAGGAACCAATGGGCATGCCCCCTATAATGCGCGGTTCTTTACCACCAGTTGACGATTCCCATGGCCAAGAAGCTTTACATCGAAACCCACGGTTGCCAGATGAACGAGTACGACAGCTCGCGCATGGTCGATCTGCTGGGTGAACATCAGGCCCTGGAAGTCACGGCGCGCGCCGAAGATGCCGACGTGATCCTGCTCAATACCTGTTCGATCCGCGAACGGGCCCAGGACCGGGTCTACTCGCAACTGGGCCGCTGGCGTGAATTGAAACTGGCCAACCCGGACATGGTGATCGCCGTCGGCGGTTGCGTCGCCAGCCAGGAAGGCGCGGCCATTCGCGACCGTGCACCTTATGTCGACGTGGTCTTTGGCCCGCAGACCCTGCACCGCCTGCCGGAGATGATCGACGCTGCGCGCATCACCAAGTTGCCGCAGGTGGACGTCTCGTTCCCGGAAATCGAAAAATTCGACCATTTGCCCGAGCCACGCATCGACGGCCCGAGCGCCTACGTGTCGGTGATGGAAGGTTGCAGCAAGTACTGCACCTTCTGCGTGGTGCCTTATACCCGGGGTGAAGAAGTCAGTCGGCCGTTCGACGATGTGCTGGCGGAAATCATCCACTTGGCCGAAAACGGCGTGCGTGAAGTGACCCTGCTGGGGCAGAACGTCAACGGCTATCGTGGCCAGACCCACGACGGGCGCCTGGCGGACCTGGCCGAACTGATCCGCGTGGTCGCGGCGGTGGACGGTATCGAGCGGATCCGCTACACCACCTCGCACCCACTGGAATTCTCCGACAGCCTGATCCAGGCCCACGCCGAAGTGCCGGAGCTGGTCAAACACCTGCACTTGCCGGTGCAATCGGGCTCGGACCGCATCCTGTCGGCGATGAAGCGCAACCACACGGCCCTGGAGTACAAGTCCAAGCTGCGTAAACTGCGCGCCGCCGTGCCGGGCATCTGCATCAGTTCGGACTTTATTGTCGGCTTCCCCGGCGAGACCGAAAAAGACTTCGAGCAGACCATGAAGCTGATTGAAGACGTCGGGTTCGATTTCTCCTACTCCTTCGTCTACAGCCAGCGCCCCGGCACACCGGCCGCCGACCTCGCGGACGAAACTCCGGAGGCGCTGAAAAAGGAGCGCCTGAACGCGCTGCAGCATCGCCTCAACCAGCAGGGTTTCGAGATCAGCCGACAAATGGTCGGTTCAACCCAGCGCATCCTGGTTACCGATTACTCGAAGAAAGACCCGGGCGAATTGCAGGGACGGACCGAGAACAACCGGATCGTCAACTTCCGCTGCGATAACCCGACGCTGATCGGCCAGTTCGCCGACGTGCACATCGACGCGGCGCAACCGCACTCGCTGCGCGGCTCGCTGATCCAGTAGCCCGTCAATACGCCTGACTGATGGAGATCAAAATGTGGGAGCGGGCTTGCTCGCGAATGCGGCGGATCAGTGACAGATGCATTGACTGACACACCGCTATCGCGAGCAAGCCCGCTCCCACATTGAAACCGTGCAGCATTCCGATAACTTAAGTGCTTTCGCACACCGGCAGCTGGCGTTATCCTCTATTTCACCTAAACAGCCAAAGGGCGGCTAAAAGCAACCTTGAACGCACCCATAGCAGAACCCCATCGTTTTCTCCTTGAGCCGTTTGAGGCTCGCCGTTTCGCCAACCTGTGCGGACAGTTCGACGAGCACCTGCGCCTGATCGAACAACGCCTGAGCATCGAGATCCGCAACCGCGGCAATCAGTTCGAGCTCATTGGTGAACCCCAGCACACTACGTCTGCAGAAAACCTGCTGCGTCGCCTCTACCGTGAAACCAAGGGTAGCGAGCTGTCGCCGGAAACCGTGCACCTGTACCTGCAGGAATCCGCCGTAGAAGACCTGGCCAACAACCCGGTGGCCGAAGCCAGCGTGGCGCTGCGCACCAAAAAAGGCATGATTCGCCCACGCGGCTTGAATCAGCAGCGCTATGTCAAAGAGATCCTCGGCAACGACATCAACTTCGGCATCGGCCCGGCCGGTACCGGCAAGACTTACCTGGCCGTCGCCTGTGCGGTTGACGCCCTGGAGCGCGAACAGGTGCGACGCATCCTGTTGGTGCGCCCGGCGGTCGAAGCCGGCGAGAAACTGGGCTTTCTGCCCGGCGACCTGGCCCAGAAGATCGACCCCTACCTGCGCCCGCTCTACGATGCGCTGTATGAAATGCTCGGCTTCGAATACGTCGCCAAGCTGATCGAACGCCAGGTGATTGAGATCGCCCCGCTGGCCTATATGCGCGGTCGGACCCTGAACAACAGCTTTATCATCCTCGACGAAAGCCAGAACACCACGGTCGAGCAGATGAAGATGTTCCTGACCCGGATCGGCTTCGGCTCCACGGCAGTGATCACCGGGGATATCACCCAGGTCGACCTGCCCAAGGGCACCAAGTCGGGACTGGGCCAGGTGATCGAAGTCCTCAAGGACGTGCCGGGGATCAGCTTTACCCACTTCATGCCCAAGGATGTGGTGCGTCACCCGCTGGTCCAGCGCATTGTCGAGGCCTACGAGCGCTTCGAACACCGCGACGACGGCCTGTCCAAGGACAACCGCCGCGATGCTTGAGCTTGACCTGCAACTGGCCACCCAAGCGCCAGCCCCCAGCGAAGAACAGTTTCGCCAATGGTGCACACTGGCCCTGCGCCAGCGCACCGCCGACTCGGAACTGACCATTCGTCTGGTGGACGAGCCTGAAGGCCGCGAGCTGAATCACACCTGGCGCCAGAAAGACTACGCAACCAACGTGCTGTCATTTCCCGCCGACGTACCGGATGAACTGCTGGATATCCCGCTGCTGGGTGACCTGGTGATCTGCGTCGCGGTGGTAGAGCGCGAGGCGAAGGAACAAGGCAAGGCTCTTGAGGCCCACTGGGCCCACTTGGTCATGCACGGCTGCTTGCATCTGTTGGGTTACGACCATATAGATGATGAGGAAGCCGAAGAAATGGAAGCACTGGAACGAACGTTGCTTGCAGAGTTGGGTCATCCTGACCCGTATGCAGACGACGAACACTAATCGACACTCAACTGAAACAATCAAGGATTTAGAGTAATCGCTATGAGCGAAGACCGATCGAGCAACGGGCAAAAGTCATGGCTGGGCAAACTGACCCAGGCTTTTGCCCACGAGCCGAAAAACCGCAAGGAGCTGCTGGAGCTTCTGCGCGAGGCCCATCAGAACAAGTTGCTGGACAGCGAAGCGCTGGCCATCGTCGAGGGCGCCATCCAGGTGGCTGACCTGCAAGTGCGGGACATCATGGTCCCACGCTCGCAGATGATCAGCATCAAGGCGACCCAGACCCCACGCGAATTCCTCCCGGCCGTGATCGACTCGGCGCACTCGCGCTACCCGGTGATCGGCGAAAACCATGATGAAGTCATGGGTGTCCTGCTGGCCAAGGACTTGTTGCCGCTGATCCTCAAGGAGAACGGCGACAGCTTCAACATCAAGGACCTGCTGCGTCCTGCCACTTTCGTGCCTGAATCCAAGCGCCTGAATGTGCTGCTGCGCGAGTTTCGCGCCAACCACAATCACATGGCCATCGTCATTGACGAATACGGCGGCGTTGCCGGCCTGGTAACTATTGAAGACGTGCTCGAACAGATCGTCGGCGATATCGAAGACGAACACGACGTCGAAGAAGACAGCTACATCAAGCCACTGCCCAGCGGTGACTTCCTGATCAAGGCGCTGACGCCGATCGAGAACTTCAACGAGTTCTTCGACAGCGAATTCTCCGACGATGAGTTCGATACCGTGGGCGGCCTGGTGATGAGTGCGTTTGGCCATCTACCCAAGCGTAACGAAACCACCGAGATCGGCGCCTATCGCTTCCGCATCCTGAATGCCGACAGCCGTCGCATCCACCTGATCCGCCTGACACCTATTGCCCGCTAAGGACTGATATGCGCCGTCTCACCGCACCCGGCTGGCCCGGTAACCTGCTGGCCGTGGTGGCCGGTGCTATCACCACCCTGGCGCTGGCGCCGTTCGATATCTGGCCGCTGGCACTGGTGGCGGTCGGGGTGTTCTATGCCGGGATGCGCCAACTGACCCCGCGCCAGGCCTTCGGGTGTGGTTGGTGTTTCGGTTTCGGCCTGTTTGGCGCGGGCACCAGTTGGATTTACTACAGCATCCATCACTTCGGCGGGGCTTCGGTGCTGCTGGCCGGGCTGCTGATGCTGGCGTTCACCGCTGCGATTGCCCTGTTCTTTGCCCTGCCTGCCTGGCTCTGGGCGCGCTGGATCCGCCGTAACGAAGCGCCGCTGGCCGATGCCTTGGCGTTTGCCGCACTGTGGGTGGGCCAGGAAGCATTTCGCGGCTGGTTCCTCACCGGTTTCCCCTGGCTGTACTCCGGCTACAGCCAACTCGACGGGCCGCTGGCCGGGCTCGCGCCGCTGGGCGGGGTGTGGCTGATTTCCTTTGCCCTGGCCCTGAGCGCTGCGCTGATGGTTAACCTGCCGCGACTGCTGGCAGCCAGGCGCAACGTGTTTGTCGGCGCCGGCCTGGTACTGCTGGTCGCACCATGGGCCATTGGCCTGGCGCTCAAGCACCACGCCTGGACCAGCCCCGCAGGTGAACCGCTGACCGTCGCGGCGATCCAGGGCAATGTCGAGCAGAGCATGAAATGGGACCCGGCGCAGCTCAACGAGCAACTGGCGCTGTACCGCGACATGAGCTTTGCCTCCAAGCGCGTGGACCTGCTGATCTGGCCGGAAACCGCCGTGCCCGTGCTCAAGGAGTCCGTCGAGGGCTACCTGGGGATGATGGGCAAGTTCGCCGCCGACCGGAACGGCGCAATGATCACCGGTGTGCCGATTCGCCAGGAAGTACGCCATGAAAAGCGCTACTTCAATGGCATCACCGTGGTCGGCCAGGGTGATGGCACCTATTTGAAGCAGAAACTGGTGCCCTTTGGCGAGTACGTGCCGCTGCAGGATGTGCTGCGCGGACTGATTGCGTTCTTCGACCTGCCGATGTCGGACTTTGCCCGTGGCCCCGAAGACCAGGCTCTGCTGCAAGCCAAGGGCTATCAGATCGCCCCGTATATCTGCTACGAAGTGGTCTACCCGGAGTTCGCCGCAGACCTCGCCGCCCGCAGCGACTTGCTGCTGACCATCAGCAATGACACCTGGTTCGGCACCTCCATCGGCCCCTTGCAGCACCTGCAAATGGCCCAGATGCGTGCCCTGGAGGCCGGCCGCTGGATGATCCGCGCCACCAACAACGGCGTGACCGGCCTGATCAACCCGTTTGGGCAGATCACCGAGCAGATCCCGCAGTTCGAGCGCGGCATTCTCTACGGGGAAGTGGTGCCGATGCACAACCTGACGCCGTACCTGCAATGGCGCTCGTGGCCGCTGATCATCCTGTGCCTGGGGCTGTTTGGCTGGGCACTGCTGGCCGGGCGCATGGCCAAGACTGTCTAGGCAGAAAAACACAAAACCCAAACCTAATGTGGGAGCGGGCTTGCTCCCACAGGTTGATGTGTGGCGTTAACGGTAGAACAGGCGGTAACCCACCTGCCCCACCGCCTCATTGATCAACTGCCCGCTCTGCCAGATCGACTTGAACTCCGGCATCCAGCCGCCCAGCGGCCGGGCGTTGTCCACGCCCAGGAAGCCGACCGGGGCCGGCACCACGGTAAAGCCGGCTTTCTCGAAGCTCCACACTGAACGCGGCATATGCCAGGCCTGGGTCACAACCACCACGCGCTTGACGCCCTGGGGCAACAGGATCTCGGCGCTCATCTGTGCATTTTCCCAGGTAGTACGGCTGCGCTCTTCCTTCCAGCGCACGACCACACCAAAGTCTTGCTGCATCGACACCGCCATCAACTCCGCCTCGCTGGGCGGCGTGCCATAGTGCAAGCCGCCGGTGACCAGCACCGGCAGCCCCGACGCCTTGGCCAATCGCGCGGCATAGCGCTGGCGCTCAAGGCCGACACCGGTCGGCTGATCAGCGCCCCAGGCCGGATCGCCCCGCTCACGACCCGAGCCCAACACCACAATGGCATCGGCTCGTTGCGCCAGGCTGGCCCAGTCCTCCAGGGCCAACGGCGGTTCGGTTTCCAACGTGCGTGCGCCCCACTCCACCATTACCGGCAAACTGATCAGCCACATCCCGCCAAACCCCAAGGCAAAGCACACCCCGGCCAAGCGCGGGCGGCTGCGACGAAACCACCAGGCAAGGGCCAGCAACAGCAAGAGAATGCCGGGCGGCAGCAATAATTGTTTGATGAAATAACGAATAGGCATCGAGCATCTCCAAAGATGCCCGAAGCCTAAGGTGTAACGGGGTTTAGCGACAATCTTTACAAGCGGCGGATAACGCTGATCAAGTTACTTGAATCGTGCAGACCGCAGCTTTTCCGGGCCGCGGCCGGCCGACAAGTCCTTGAGCCATACCACCTTGGACGATCGCACCGGCTCCCTGGCTGGCACAGGAGCCACCCATTGCGGGATTGGGCACGCGTTCAAGTCCAGGTAGGCCTTGATCACTTCAAACTCTGCGGGGCTCAAGCCTCGCAGTTCCAGCTCATCAGGCCGCTCGTCACGCAATCGGCCTGCGGTTCTTGCTGCGTCCAGTGCTCGACCCAAGCGGTCGATCAGTCCTTCATACACTTGCGGTTTCGTTCTCATTCGCTGCGAATCAACCATCCCCTCACCTCATTAAAGATAAGTCTCACTCCCCAATAAACAGCGTAGCTGTGCTGACGCAACCAACCGCACGCCGCGACCAACGGCCTGCGCTGCGCAATCAGGGTTTCCCTCGATAGAGTGGGGTCATGTATGCTACGGCGCTTCCTGTAACTCCACTTCCCGCAGGGTTTGGGCACGGACGCGCCGCTGTTTGGTGTCGATCAACCCGAACGTTGCACCGAAGAGGATTAGGCCACCCCTATTCAGTTCAAAAGTAGCCATGCACGAACAATATCAGCCCCGTGAAATAGAAAATGCCGCCCAAACCTTCTGGGACGAGCAAAAGTCCTTTGAAGTCAGTGAACAGCCAGGCAAGGAGACTTTCTACTGCCTATCGATGTTCCCTTACCCCAGCGGCAAACTACACATGGGGCACGTGCGTAACTACACCATCGGCGACGTGATCTCCCGCTACCAGCGCATGCTCGGCAAGAACGTCCTGCAACCCATGGGTTGGGATGCCTTCGGCATGCCGGCGGAAAACGCCGCGATGAAGAACAACGTAGCGCCCGCCAAGTGGACCTACGAAAACATCGCCTACATGAAGACCCAGTTGCGCAGCCTGGGCCTGGCCGTGGACTGGTCCCGCGAAGTGACCACCTGCAAGCCCGATTACTATCGCTGGGAACAATGGCTGTTCACTCGCCTGTTCGAAAAAGGCGTGATCTACAAAAAAAGCGGCACCGTGAACTGGGATCCGATCGACCAGACCGTGCTGGCCAACGAACAAGTGATCGACGGCCGCGGCTGGCGTTCCGGCGCGCTGATCGAAAAGCGCGAAATCCCGATGTACTACTTCAAGATCACCGCCTACGCGGATGAACTCTTGTCGAGCCTCGACGATCTGCCGGGCTGGCCCGAGCAAGTCAAGACCATGCAGCGCAACTGGATCGGCAAGTCCAAGGGCATGGAAGTGCAGTTCCCGTACAACGTCGATTCCATCGGCGCAGAGGGCGCACTGAAAGTCTTCACTACCCGTCCGGACACCCTGATGGGCGCCACCTACGTGGCCGTGGCCGCGGAACACCCGCTGGCCACCCAGGCTGCACAGAACAACCCTGAGCTGCAGGCGTTCATCGCCGAATGCAAAGGCGGCAGCGTGGCTGAAGCCGACGTCGCCACCCAGGAGAAAAAAGGCCTGCCGACCTCGCTGTTCGTCGAGCACCCGCTGACCGGCGAGAAACTGCCGGTATGGGTCGCCAACTATGTGCTGATGCACTACGGCGATGGTGCAGTAATGGCCGTGCCGGCCCATGACGAGCGCGACTTCGAGTTCGCCACCAAGTACAACCTGCCGATCAAGTCAGTGGTGCGTACCAGCTCCGGCGATACCAACCCGGCCCCGTGGCAAGACGCCTACGGCGAGCACGGCACCCTGATCAACTCCGGCGAGTTTGACGGCCTGGACTTCGTCGGTGCCTTCGACGCCATGGAAGTCGCACTGATCAAGAAAAACCTCGGCGCCTCGCGCACCCAGTTCCGCCTGCGCGACTGGGGCATCAGCCGCCAGCGCTACTGGGGCTGCCCGATCCCGATCATCCACTGCGAAAGCTGTGGCGACGTGCCGGTGCCAGAAGATCAACTGCCGGTCGTGCTGCCAGAAGATGTGGTGCCGGACGGCGCCGGCTCGCCATTGGCGCGCATGCCCGAGTTCTACGCGTGCAGTTGCCCGAAATGCGGTGCACCTGCAAAGCGTGAAACCGACACCATGGACACCTTCGTCGAGTCCTCGTGGTATTACGCCCGTTACGCCTCGCCACACTATGAAGGCGGCCTGGTGGAAAAATCCGCAGCCGACCACTGGTTGCCGGTGGACCAGTACATCGGCGGTATCGAGCACGCGATTCTTCACCTGCTCTACGCGCGCTTCTTCCATAAGCTGATGCGTGACGAAGGCCTGGTGAGCTCCGACGAGCCGTTCAAGAACCTGCTGACCCAAGGCATGGTGATCGCCGAGACTTACTATCGCCGCGAAGCCAATGGCGCCTATACCTGGTTCAACCCGGCGGACGTTGAGCTCGAGCGTGACAGCAAGGCCAAGGTGATCAGCGCCAAGTTGAAATCCGACGGCCTGCCGGTGGAAATCGGCGGCACCGAGAAGATGGCCAAGTCGAAAAACAACGGCGTTGACCCTCAGTCGATGATCGACCAGTTCGGCGCCGATACCTGCCGCCTGTTCATGATGTTCGCCTCGCCGCCCGACATGAGCGCCGAATGGTCCGACTCCGGCGTCGAAGGCTCGCACCGCTTCCTCAAGCGCGTCTGGCGCCTGGCGCATGCCCATATCAGCCAGGGCTTGCCGGGCAAACTGGACGTGGCGTCGCTGAACGACGAGCAAAAACTGATTCGCCGCAGCACCCACCTGGCCATCAAGCAAGCCAGCCAGGACGTGGGCCAGCACCACAAGTTCAACACCGCCATCGCCCAGGTGATGACGTTGATGAACGTGCTGGAAAAAGCCCCGCAGGTCACCGAGCAGGACCGTGCGCTGGTACAGGAAGGCCTGGAAACTGTCGTCCTGCTGCTGGCGCCGATCACCCCGCACATCAGCCACGACCTGTGGAGCCAATTGGGCCACAGCGGCGCGGTGATCGACGCTACATGGCCGGTCGCGGATGACAGCGCCCTGGTACAGGACACGCTGCAACTGGTGATTCAGGTCAACGGCAAGCTGCGCGGCCAGATCGACATGCCTGCCAGCGCCAGCCGTGAAGAAGTCGAGGCAGCTGCGCGCTGCAACGAAAACGTGCTGCGTTTCACCGAAGGCCTGACGATCCGCAAAGTGATCGTGGTGCCCGGCAAACTGGTCAATATCGTCGCTAGCTAATCGGATCGGGCGCCAGGGCAAGAGCCTTGGCGCCGAACAAAACCTCCAGGGCCTCGATAAGGCCCACATGGTTTCAAGGGGAGCAATAAAATGATCAAACGCAACCTGCTGGTTATGG
This sequence comes from Pseudomonas sp. TAE6080, assembly GCF_018732265.1. NCBI lineage: Bacteria > Pseudomonadati > Pseudomonadota > Gammaproteobacteria > Pseudomonadales > Pseudomonadaceae > Pseudomonas > Pseudomonas sp. TAE6080. The sequence continues at coordinate 42,006 of NZ_JAHIDY010000026.1, read as the reverse complement.
GCCTTGCCGTATTGTTGAGCGCTTGCGGCTTCCAGCTGCGCGGCACCGGCACTACTGAGCTGGCTATCAAGGAGCTGGATGTCAGCGCACGCAACGCCTATGGTGAAACCGTGACTCAGCTGCGTCAAACCCTGGAAAACAGCGGCGTCAAAGTCTATTCCGGCGCAGCTTACAAACTGGTGCTGGTCGACGAGAAAGAAACCCAGCGCAACCTCAGCTACGCCAGCGCCGGTCGCTCTTCGGACATTGAGCTGAGCAGCGTGCTCGTGTTCCAGATCCAGGGCCACGACCAGTTGCCACTGATCAGCGACAAGCTGCAAGTGCAGAAAGTCGTGACGCATGACGGTAACAACCTTGTCGGTTCGGATACCGAGGTCAACCAGGTGCGCAATGAAATGCGCCGTGACCTGGTCCAGCGTATGGTCCTGCGTCTGCAGATGATCAGCCCGGCCCAACTGGATGCCCTGCAGCAGACTGCCGACGCCAAGGCCAAGGCGGATGCCGAGGCGCTGAAAGCCGCGCAAGACTATGAAAACAGCATCCCCAAGCAATCGCCTGTTGAAGTCCCAGCCGAGTAAACCAGACGGGGCGCGTCATGCGCCCCGTCCACCCAGCCTATGAAACTCGCCCCCGCCCAACTCGCCAAACACCTGCAAGGCAGTCTTGCGCCTGTGTACATCGTCAGCGGCGATGACCCGCTGCTGTGCCAGGAAGCCGCCGACGCCATTCGCCAAGCTGCGCGCCAGCAAGGCTTTGATGAACGCCAGGTGTTCAGCGCCGACGCCAGCTTCGACTGGGGCACCCTGCTCCAGGCCGGGGCCAGCATGTCGCTGTTTGCCGAAAAACGCCTGTTGGAATTGCGCCTGCCCTCGGGCAAGCCCGGCGACAAAGGCGCGGCAGCCCTGATGGAATACTGTGCTCGCCCTGCCGAGGACACGCTGTTGCTGATCAGCTTGCCCAAGCTCGATGGCAGTGCGCAGAAGACCAAGTGGGGCAAAGCGCTGGTGGAAGGGGCGCAAACCCAGTTCATCCAGATCTGGCCTGTCGACAGCAACCAGTTACCGCAATGGATTCGCCAGCGCCTGTCGCAAGCCGGGCTGTCTGCCACCCAGGATGCTGTCGAGCTGATTGCTGCTCGGGTCGAGGGCAACCTGCTGGCCGCCGCCCAGGAAATCGAAAAACTCAAGCTGATGGCCGAAGACGGGCAAATCACCGTCGAAACCGTGCAAGGTGCGGTGGCCGACAGTGCGCGTTTTGACGTATTCGGGCTGGTGGACGCGATTCTCAATGGCGAACCGGCGCATGCCCTGCGCATGCTCGAAGGGCTGCGCGGCGAAGGCGTGGAGCCGCCAGTGATTCTCTGGGCCCTGGCCCGCGAACTGCGCGTGCTGGCCAATATTGCCCTGCAATACAGCCAAGGCACGCCACTGGACAAATGCTTCAGCCAGGCCCGTCCACCCGTGTGGGACAAGCGCAAGCCACTGATGAGCAAGGCCCTGCAACGGCACTCGGCGCAACGCTGGGCGCAATTGTTGCTCGAAGCCCAGCGCATCGATGCGCAGATCAAGGGCCAGGCTGCCGGGTCGCCGTGGATGAGTTTGAGCCGTTTGTCGCTGCTTATGTCAGGCCAACGCCTGGCACTCCCCGCCGAATAACAAATCCCCAGAGCAATACAAAACCAATGTGGGAGCGGGCTTGCTCGCGAAGACGGTGTGTCAGTCAATGGACCAGGTGACTGACACTGCGCTTTCGCGAGCAAGCCCGCTCCCACACAAGCCGGCATTTCACATTCAGACCGAGGCCATGTCCTACATCGCGCCGGGCTGGACAGCCGGCAAACTTCGGCAGATGATTCGCACCGCATCACCCACCCATCGGAGAGCACCGATCATGAGCAAAAAGCCATCCAAGCATGGCCCCAACAAGGCCAAATCCCTCATTGCCCAGCCGTTGTTCCGCAGTCGCCAGGAACGAGCCGGCAAAGGCAAAGGCAGCTACCGCCGCGAAGCCTTCCAGTCTAATAGCTGGGAGGCTTCTTACTTTCTGGCTGCCTGAAGGCAAGCGCCCCTCTGGCATGATAAGGTCTGCACCTGATTCGTATTTCCTGGACCTGTGCATGCCCTCTAGTCTTTCCCGTCGTTGGCACCTTCGCCAATTGATTGCTGCCTCCAGCCTGATCCTGTTAGTCGCCTGCGCCGAAAAACCTACCGCCGCCGACGCTCAGCCCCTGCCTACGTTCCTGCCCGCACCGGTTGCCGCACCTGCCGTAGTTGCGCCCCTGGCCGTGACCAATCTTGATATCCAACCGACCCAGACCTTCGCCGAATGGCAGGCAGGTTTTCGCGTCGAAGCCCTGAAAGCCGGCATTACGCCTGCAGTGTTCGACAGCGCCTTCGCCAACGTTACCCCTGACATGGCGATCATCCGTGCCGACCGCAGCCAGCCGGAGTTTTCCCGGCCGGTGTGGGAATACCTCAACGGCGCCTTGTCGGCGTTGCGCGTGCGTAACGGCCAGGCATTGCTGATCAAGCATGCCGATATCCTGCAAAGCATCGAACAACGCTACGGCGTGGATCGCCAGGTATTGGTCTCGGTATGGGGCATGGAAAGCAACTTCGGCTCGTTCCAGGGCAACAATTCGGTGATCCGCTCCCTGGCGACCCTGGCCTACGAAGGCCGTCGCCCGGCATTCGCCCAGGCGCAATTGCTGGCCGCGCTGCAAATCATCCAGCACGGTGATATCCCGGCCGAGCAGATGCGCGGCTCCTGGGCCGGCGCCATGGGCCAGACCCAATTCATTCCAACCACCTACAACACCCACGCGGTGGACTTCGACGGTGACGGGCGCCGCGACATCTGGAACAGTTCCGCCGACGCCCTCGCCTCCACCGCGCACTACCTGCAAAGCTCCGGCTGGCAGAAAGGCCAGCCGTGGGGCTTTGAGGTGCAGCAATTGCCGGCAAACTTCGATTACGCCCTGGCTGATGGCGTAGTGCGCAAGCCGGTGGGTGAATGGCTGAAACTCGGGCTGCAGGTGCCGCCCGGTGCCAGCGTCCCGCCCAATGTCGAGGCGCTGTCCGCCGCCCTGCTGCTGCCGGCCGGCCATCGTGGCCCGGCGTTCCTGGTGCTGGATAACTTCCGCGCAATCCTCAAGTACAACAACTCGTCGTCCTACGCCCTGGCGGTCGGCCTGTTGTCCGAGCGCTTTGGCGGTGGCGGGGTGATTCGCGGGGATTGGCCAACGGACGAACTGCCACTGACCCGCTCCCAGCGTATCGAGCTGCAGACGGTGTTGAGCGCCAAGGGTTATGACGCTGGCAACCCGGATGGGATTATCGGCGCCAATACGCGCAAGGCGATTCGTGCGGCGCAGCAGTCGCTGGGCTGGCCGGCGGATGGGTATCCGACGGTGAAGTTGCTGGAATCCTTGCAGAACCGCTAGAACTGCGTAAGGCAACTGCCGTTATCGCGGGCAAGCCCGCGATAACGGCCTGACAGACGACTAAATACTCAGGGTTTGAACACCACATCCTGCTCCAGCACCAACCGCTGCTCCCCCGCATCCAGTCTTACCAAGGCGCCCATCGGCAAGGTCAGGTTCGGGTCGCAATGGCCGCTGCGCCAGCCAGCCAGGACCGGGATGCATAACGGCTCGAAGGTCTGCTTCAACAGCCGCTCCAGTGCAACGCTATCCACCCCTGCCACATCCCCCACCAGCACACCGCGAACCTGCGCCAACTTGCCCGCCAGGCGCAAATGCGTCAGCAGGCGGTCGATGCGGTAGATCGGTTCGTTGACGTCCTCGATAAACAGGATGATGCCCTCGGCATCGATTTCGAACGGCGTGCCCATCACGGCCGCGATCATTGACAGGTTGCCCCCCAGCAGGCGCCCACTGGCGATGCCTGGCTCAACGGTGGTCAACGGGTAGGCCACCGGGTGCGCCAGCACACTGCCTGCGCCCAGTTGGCCACGCAGCAGGCTGAACAGCGATGATTCGGTGGGCTGTTGCTTGTCACCCAGCAGGTCGGCATTGAGCATCGGGCCGTGGAAGGTCACAAAACCGGCGTAGCGGCTGATTGCCAGGTGCAACGCGGTGATATCGCTGTAGCCGACGAAAGGCTTGGGGTTGGCGGCCAGCAGGGCAAAATCCACACCGTCGAGCAAGCGCGGGGTGCCGTAGCCACCGCGCAGGCAGAAGATGGCGTCGATATCTGGGTCGGCGAAGGCCGCATGCAGGTCACGCAGGCGTACTTTGTCGCTGCCGGCCAGGTAGCCGTCGCGCTCATACACCCCCGAGAAGATCCGCAGCTCGTAGCCACGGGTACGCATCCATTGCCCGGCCTTTTCCACATCCAGTGCGGCGGGGCCGGCGGGGGCGATCAGGCCGATAGTGCCTTCAACTCGCAACGCGGGTACGACGGCACTCGGTTGAGCGGTCATCCATGTTCTCCCTATCTGTAACGCAGAACCCAATGTGGGAGCGGGCTTGCTCGCGATGCAGGCGCCTCGGTATATCAGTTGCACCGAGGTGATGCTATCGCGGGCAAGCCCGCTCCCACACAAGCCCGCATTCCACATTGATTCTGCGGTGCGGCTTACGAAACCAGGCTCGCCTTGACCAGCTTGGCCTGTTCGTCGGCGTGGTACGACGAACGTACCAGCGGGCCCGAGGCAACGTTCTTGAAGCCCATCTTGTAGCCTTCTTCGGCAAACCAGGCAAAGGTGTCCGGGTGCACGAAGCGCTGCACTGGCAAGTGACTGCGCGACGGTTGCAGGTATTGGCCGAGGGTCAACATGTCGATGTCGTGTTCGCGCATGCGCTTCATGACTTCGATCACTTCTTCGTCGGTTTCGCCCAGGCCCAGCATCAGGCCGGATTTGGTCGGGATGTGCGGCATCATCTGCTTGAATTTCTGCAGCAGGGTCAGCGACCACTGGTAGTCCGAGCCCGGACGCGCGGCCTTGTACAGGCGTGGCACGGTTTCCAGGTTGTGGTTGAACACATCTGGCGGCTCGGCGGCGGTGATTTCCAGCGCCACGTCCATCCGGCCACGGTAGTCAGGGACCAGGGTTTCGAGCATCACGTTCGGCGACAGTTTGCGGATTTCGCGGATGCAGTCGGCAAAGTGCTGGGCGCCGCCGTCACGCAGGTCATCGCGGTCTACCGAGGTGATCACCACGTACTTGAGTTTCAGGTCGGCAATGGCGATGGCCAGGCTTTCTGGCTCGTTGACGTCCAAAGGCTTGGGCCGGCCGTGGCCAACGTCGCAGAACGGGCAACGACGGGTGCAGATATCACCCATGATCATGAACGTCGCGGTGCCGCCGGAGAAACACTCACCCAGGTTCGGGCAAGAGGCCTCTTCACACACGCTGTGCAGCTTGTGTTTGCGCAGCAGGGCCTTGATACGGTCGACTTCCGGCGAGACCGGGATGCGTACGCGGATCCAGTCGGGCTTTTTCGGCAGTTCGGTGGTCGGGATGATCTTCACCGGGATGCGTGCAACCTTCTCGGCGCCGCGCAGCTTGACGCCGGCTTCCACCTTGGCACGCGGAGCCGGGGCCGGACGGTCGGTAATGTCCAGCGTCGGGATCATGGTTTGCACAACATCAGTAGTCATATCAGTCGATTCCGCCCGTCAGGGTCGTCTGCTCAGCATAGTCGAGGTGTTTGACGAGCTGCGCGCGCAGCCGGGCACTTACCTCGGCAAATTCTATGGGTGTTGCATGATCGCTCAACTGGGTCATGGCCAAACCGGCGTAACCACAGGGATTGATCCGGCGAAACGGCGCCAGGTCCATGTCCACGTTCAGGGCCAGGCCGTGAAAGGAACAACCATGGCGGATGCGCAGGCCCAGAGAGGCGATTTTCGCGCCGTCGACATACACACCTGGTGCATCGGGCTTGGCTGCCGCGGTTACGCCGTAGCTGGCCAACAGCTCGATCAGGCAGGTTTCCATGCGACTGACCAGATCACGCACGCCAAACCCCAGCTTGCGCACATCCAATAGCAGATAGGCCACCAGTTGCCCGGGGCCATGGTAAGTCACTTGGCCACCTCGGTCGACCTGCACCACCGGAATATCACCCGGAAGCAGTAGATGCTCAGCCTTGCCGGCCTGGCCCTGGGTGAATACCGGCGGGTGTTCCACCAGCCAGATTTCATCAGGAGCCGAAGTGCCGCGCTCGTTGGTGAACCGTTGCATCGCATGCCAGACCGGCTCGTAGGCCATCTGGCCAAGCTCGCGAAAGCCCAGGACCTGTGACATCACAACACCATGTGCACGAAGCCGGTGGCCCGCAGTTCACTGTTGATGTTGTAGAGCTGGTCTTGATCAGTCGCAACGATGTGCAACTGGATCGTGGTGTATTTGCCGGTAGAGCTGGATCGCTCATCCACGCGCTGATCGTTGATCGTAGCGTGCTTGCGCACGATTTCGAGGATCAGGTCTTTGCGGCCGACACCGGTATCGCTGATCACCTTGATGGGATAGTCCACCACCGGGAATTCGATCTTTGGCGCCTTTACTTCTTTATCGGTCATGGCGTAACGGCCTCGTAAGCGGTAAGCCGTGGCGACGAGCAAAGCCCCGCGTCGGATCAACGCGGGGCTTTGCGGGTGCACACAATCAGTTGAACAAGCCGTAGAAGAATAGACGGATGCTATCCCACACGCGGCGGAAGATACCACCTTCCTCAACAGCGTCGAGTGCGATCAGATCGGCACTGTGTACGACTTTGTCGTCCAGCTTCACTTCGACTTTACCGATCACATCGCCCTTGGCGATTGGCGCGGTCAGTTGTGGGTTCATGGTCATGCTGGCAGCCAGTTTCTTCAGTTGGCCTTTAGGCATGGTCAGGGTCAGGTCGTCAGCCAGGCCGGCCTTGACTTGACGCTCGGTACCTTTCCAGACCGGAGCCTGGGCCAGTTCAGCGCCCTTCTGGTAGAAGGTCTGGGTTTCGAAGAAGCGGAAACCGTAGGTCAAGAGCTTCTGGGTTTCAGCCGCTCGGGCCTGTTCACTGTTGGTGCCGAACACCACGGCAATCAGGCGTTGGCCGTCACGTACTGCCGAGGACACCATGCAGTAGCCCGCTTCGTCAGTGTGGCCGGTTTTCAGACCGTCGACGGTCTTGTCGCGCCACAGCAACAGGTTGCGGTTAGGTTGCTTGATGTTGTTCCAGAAGAACTCTTTCTGGGAGTAGATGGCGTAGTGCACCGGGTCGACACGAATGATCGCGCGCGCCAGGATCGCCATGTCATGGGCCGACGAGTAGTGGTCTGGGTTTGGCAGGCCAGTCGGGTTCATGAAGTGGCTGTTGGTCATGCCCAGGTCAGTCACGGTTTTGTTCATCATGTCGGCGAATGCATCTTCGCTGCCGGCAATGTGCTCGGCCAGGGCGACGCTGGCGTCGTTGCCGGACTGGATGATGATGCCGTGCAGCAGGTCGCTGACAGTCACCTGGGAGCCGACCTTGATGAACATCCGCGAACCGCCGGTACGCCAGGCGTTTTCGCTGACGGTCACCGGATCGTTTTCACCGATCTGGCCACGACGAATTTCCAGGGTTGCGATGTAGGCGGTCATCAGCTTGGTCAGGCTGGCTGGCGGCAGGCGCTGGTCACCGTTGTTTTCGACCAGCACGTTGCCGCTGGCGGCATCCATGAGCACGTAGGACTTGGCAGCCAGTTGCGGTGGAGCTGGCATCATTTCGACGGCCCAGGCAGCGGGCGCGATGATCAGCGGGACAAGCAGGCACAGGCGTTTGGCTAAGGTGGTGATGTTCATCCGTCTCTCGAAATTGCTTATGGAAACTTGCCCTCGCGGGCAAAACATTCAGACAACCCGTTGCCAGGCTGTCGCGTATTCAGTTGCCAGCTCAACCCTTGCCTTCGGGTTTTTATTATTCGACGAGCCTGCAACCAGGGCCCCGGCACGCAAGCGCGCCAGCACCCTCGATCCGCTACTGTTTATTCAGCGCTGACCACGCTGGGCTGACCCAGGTTGGCCAATCGCACGCTGTTCTGCACTTGGGCAATTTCGCCCGCCGAGCCGATGGGGCCCAGGCGTACCCGGTGCAGGGTCTGCTGGTTACGCACGATGGAGCTGATAAATACCGGCGCGCTGACCATCCCGCTGAGCTTGGACCTTAACAGTTCTGCCGCATCCGGGTTGGCGAAAGCGCCGACTTGCAGGTACTGCCCGCCCGCTGCACTGCCCGGCGCCGCCTGTGGCACGGCCACGACTGGCGCAGCGTGTTGCTGGGGCGGCGGCGTCCACTGTTCGACCTTGCCCGCCGAGGCGGTGATCTGCGGCTGTGCGCTTTGTGGTTCGTTGAGCATCAACGGCGCCGGCTTGCCGCGCTGCGCCCAGTATTGGGCCGGGTCGATGCCTTCGACCTTGACCCGCGCCGTGCCGGATTCGGCATAACCGAGTTTTTTCGCGGCAGCGTAGGACAAGTCGATGATTCGGTCGGAATAGAACGGCCCGCGGTCGTTGACCCGCAGGATCACCACGCGGTTGTTGTCCAGGTTGGTCACCCGTACATAGGCCGGCAGCGGCAAGGTCTTGTGCGCCGCGCTCATGCCGTACAGGTCGTACACCTCGCCGTTGGCGGTGTTCTGGCCGTGGAACTTGGTGCCGTACCAGGACGCTGTGCCCGATTGCACGTAGTTCTTGGACTCTTGCAGCGGGAAGTAGGTCTTGCCCAGTACAGTGTAGGGGTTGGCCTTATAGTTGCCGGTATGCAAGGTCGGCGTGGCATCCGGGATACGCGAGACGTCGACGTCCCACCACGGCGCGCCGTCCTTGTGGGCCCGGTTGATATCCAGCCCAGGCTGCGCGCGGACTACCGGGCCAGCGGCCTTCTGCGTCGGCGCACGGCTGGTGGAACAACTGACAACCAGCAAGGACAATGCGGCCAGCGCCACCAGCTTGAGCGGTTTATTGATTGGCGATACCCGCATTACTTGACGCCCCGTGCTTGAACCAGCATGTCTGACAGCTGATGCACGGCCATGGCGTACATCACACTGCGGTTATAACGCGTGATTGCGTAAAAATTCTTCAGGCCCATCCAGTATTCAGGGCCATCGGCGCCTTCCAGGCGGAAGGCAGTAACCGGCATATCATCGCGCAGCGCATCATGACTTGACCAGCCCAGCGCCCGCAACTCCCCGACGGTTTTCACCGGTTCGATACCCTGGGTCAGGCCTTCATCGGCGCGATCCCCCGTGACATCCGCACGGATCACCACCGGTTCGCCACCTACCCAGCCATGACGCTTGAAGTAACTGGCAACGCTGCCAATGGCATCATCGGGATTGCTCCAGATATTGATGTGGCCGTCACCGTCAAAATCCACGGCGTAGGCGCGAAAGCTGCTGGGCATGAACTGTGGCAGGCCCATGGCCCCGGCGTAGGAGCCTTTGAGGGTCAGTGGGTCGACCTGCTCTTCACGGGCCAGCAGCAGGAACTCACGCAGTTCCTTGCGGAAGAATTCGGCGCGAGGCGGGTAATCGAAGCCCAGGGTCGACAAGGCATCGATCACCCGATAACTGCCGGTATTGCGCCCATAAAAGGTTTCAACACCGATGATCGACACGATCACCTGGGCCGGCACGCCGTATTCTTTCTCGGCACGAGCCAGCACGGCCTCGTGCTGGCGCCAGAAGTCCACACCCCGTGCCACACGGGCGTCGGTGAGGAACATCGGGCGATATTCCTTCCACTGTTTGACGCGCTCGGCGGGCCGGGAGATCGCGTCGAGGATCGCCTGCTTGCGCTGAGCCTCGCGGAACACGCCCATCAGCTGTTCGCCGGCGAAACCGTAGTCACGGGTCATCTCACCGACAAATTCGGCGACCTGGGGCGAGCCGTCGTAATCGCCGGCCAAGGCCTGCGGTGAAACGCCGAAGGCGCCCAACAGGCCCAGACAGGACGCATACCGAGCAGCCCAGCCGCGCATTACTTGCATTGACATCTTCACCTTATTCAAACCTGTGCGATCCACTTACGATGGGTATGGATCGACATCAAAACCCCAAACGCTGACAGTAATGTCACCAGCGAAGTTCCGCCGTAGCTAATGAACGGCAACGGCACCCCAACCACCGGCAGCAGGCCACTGACCATACCGATGTTGACGAAAACGTAAACAAAAAAAGTCATTGTCAGCGCACCGGCCAGCAATTTGCCGAACAACGTCTGCGCTTGCGCGGTGATTACCAGGCCGCGCCCGATCAACAGCAAGTAGATCAGCAGCAGCGCGCAAATGCCCACCAGGCCGAACTCTTCGCCCATCACCGCGATAATAAAGTCGGTGTGGCTTTCCGGCAGGAAGTCCAGGTGCGACTGGGTGCCGAGCAGCCAGCCCTTGCCAAACACCCCGCCGGAACCGATGGCGGCCTTGGACTGGATGATATTCCAGCCGGTGCCCAACGGATCGCTCTCGGGATCGAGGAAGGTCAGCACCCGCTGCTTCTGATAATCGTGCATGAAAAAGAACCACATGGCGATCGCCACCGGCACGGCCGCCACCAGCACACTGACGATCCAGCGCCAGCGCAGGCCGCCCATGAACAGCACGAACGCACCGCCCGCAAGGATCAGCAGGCCGGTGCCAAGGTCTGGCTGGCGCACAATCAGAATGAACGGAATGCCGATCAGGATCAGGCTGATCCCCACGTGCTTGAGCTGCGGCGGCAACGTGCGCTTGGCCAGGTACCAGGCGATGGTGGCCGGCATCAGGATCTTCATGAATTCCGACGGCTGGAAGCGAATCACCCCCGGGATGTTGATCCAGCGGGTGGCACCCATGGCGTTATGCCCCATGACATCCACCACCACTAGCAACAGGACGCCGGCGACATACCCCAGCGGTACCCAGCGCGCCATGAAACGCGGTTCCAGCTGGGCGATGACCACCATCGACAACAGGCCCAGACCGAACGACGACGCCTGTTTGATCAACAGGTCCCAGTTCTTGCCGCTGGCCGAATACAGGACAAACAGGCTGCCAGCCGCCAGGGTCAGCAGCAGGATCAGCAACGGGCCATCAATGTGCATGCGCTGCAACAAGGTGGCGCGGCGACGCATCACATCTTCACTGGAGAGGATGCGGTCAAAATTACTCTTCACGGGCCGTAGCCTCCGCGCTTGAAGGGTTGGCAAACTCAGGCTTGAGCTTGCCGTCCTGATCCAGCAACCAGGCGTCCATGATCTGGCGCACCACCGGAGCGGCCACACCCGAACCGGACTCACCGTTTTCGACCATGACTGCTACGGTGATTTTCGGGTTGTCGGCCGGGGCGAAACCGACGAACAAGGCGTGGTCACGATGGCGCTCCTGAACCTTGGAGCGGTCGTATTTCTCGCCCTGCTTGATCGCGACCACCTGGGCGGTACCGCTCTTGCCGGCAATCCGGTACTGCGCACCGGTAGCCGCCTTGCGCGCAGTGCCCCGCGCACCGTGCATCACTTGTTGCATGCCGTGGTTGACCTTGGCCCAGTCGGATGGGTCACGCAGGATGATGTCCGGGATCGGGTTGTCATCCACCGGCTTTTCACCCTCGATGGTCTTGGCCAGGTGCGGGCGAATCCACTTGCCCTTGCTGGCCACCAGCGCCGTGGCCTGGGCCAGTTGCAAGGGCGTGGCCTGCATGTAGCCCTGGCCGATCCCCAGGATCAGGGTCTCGCCAGGGAACCAGGCCTGGCGACGGGTGGCGCGCTTCCATTCCCGGGAAGGCATCAGGCCTGGGGATTCTTCAAACATGTCCAGGGACACTTTCTGACCGAGGCCGAACTTGCCCATGTAGGTCGACAAACGATCGATCCCCAGCTTGTGGGCCAGGTCATAGAAGTAGGTGTCGTTGGAACGCATGATCGCCGTATCCAGGTCCACATAGCCGTCGCCGGTGCGGTTCCAGTTACGGTATTTGTGATCGTAGTTGGGCAACATGTAGTAACCCGGATCGTAGACCCGGCTGGAAGCGGTGACCACACCAGCATCCAGGCCGGCAATCGCCACCGCCGGCTTGATGGTCGAACCCGGCGGATACAGACCGCGCAGCACCCGGTTGAACAGCGGCCGGTCGATGGAGTCGCGCAACTCGGCATAGGCCTTGAAGCTGATCCCGGTCACAAACAGGTTGGGGTCGAAACTCGGCTGGCTGACCATTGCCAGGACCTCGCCGGTGTTCGGATCCAGCGCAACCACCGCGCCGCGCCGGCCGCCAAGGGCCATTTCTGCGGCCTCCTGCAACTTGATATCCAGGCTCAGGACAATGTCCTTGCCGGGGATCGGGTCGGTCCGCTTGAGTACCCGCAACACACGGCCACGAGCGTTGGTCTCGACTTCCTCGTAACCCACCTGGCCGTGCAGTTCCGGCTCGTAGAAACGCTCGATACCGGTCTTGCCGATGTGGTGGGTGCCGCTGTAGTTGACCGGATCGAGGGTTTTCAGCTCTTTTTCGTTGATCCGCCCCATGTAACCGACCGAGTGGGCAAAGTGCGCCCCTTGCGGGTAATGGCGCACCAACTGCGCCACCACCTCCACACCCGGCAGGCGGAACTGGTTCACCGCGATCCTGGCGATCTGCTCTTCAGTCAGCTCAAACAGGATCGGCACCGGTTCAAACGGACGCCGCCCCTGCTTCATGCGCTTTTCGAAGATTACCCGGTCTTCCGGAGTCAGTTGCAGCACCTCGACAATCACATCGAGGATCTGCTGCCAGTCACCGGAGCGCTCGCGGGTCATGCTCAGGCTGAAACTGGGCCGGTTATCGGCGATCACCACGCCATTGCGGTCGAAAATCAGGCCACGGGTCGGCGGAATCGGCTGCACATGCACCCGGTTGTTTTCCGACAGCGTGGAGTGATATTCGTACTGGATCACCTGCAAGTAATACAGACGGGCGATCAACACGCACATCAGCACCACCACCGCGATCGCGCCAAAGATCACACGCGCGCGTACAAGACGTGCGTCTTTCTCGTGGTCCTTGATGCGGATCGGCTGGGTCATCAGGCAGGGCGCAGACTATTTGTGATAAGGGTGCCCGGACAGGACTGTCCAGGCGCGATACAGCTGTTCACCGATCAGGATCCGTACCAGCGGATGCGGCAGCGTCAGGGGCGACAGCGACCAGCGCTGGTCGGCCCGCGCGCAGACTTCCGGCGCCAGCCCCTCGGGGCCGCCGACCATGAAGTTGACCGTGCGCGAATCCAGGCGCCAGCGATCCAGTTCCACCGCCAACTGCTCGGTGCTCCAGGGCTTGCCGTGCACCTCAAGGGTGACGATGCGCTCGTTGGGACCGACCTTGGCCAGCATCGCCTCGCCTTCCTGACGGATAAAGCGCGCCACATCGGCGTTCTTGCCCCGGGTGTTGAGCGGTATTTCCACCAGCTCCAGCGCCAGTTCGGATGGCAGACGCTTGGCATATTCATGCCAGCCTTCTTCCACCCACTTGGGCATGCGTGAACCGACAGCGATCAGGCGCAAGCGCACAGCCGTTCCTTATTCCTGGTCTTTGTTGAGCTTGTCGAAGTGCGCGTGGCCGACTTCAGGGCTGTGGTGCTTGCCATCGGCGGCACGGCTCTGCTCGGCACCTTTCCACAAGCGCTCCAGGTCGTAGAACTGGCGAGCGTTGCTGGTCATCATGTGCACGATCACCGTGTCCAGGTCAGCCAGTACCCAGTCGCTGTCGCCCTTGCCTTCTTCACCCAATGGCTTGACGCCCTGGGCTTTGACGGCTTCGCGGACCTTGTCCAGCATCGCGCCGATCTGGCGGTTGGAAGTACCGGTGGCGATGATCATGAAGTCGGTGATGCTTTGCTTGTCGCGCACGTCCAGGACCTGGATGTCCTGGGCCTTCACGTCTTCCAGGGCGGCGACGGCCAGCGCTACCAGCGCTTCGCCCTCAGGAGCCGGGACCAGCAGGGCTTCCACCGGCAACGGTGCGCTCTTGAAGGTGCCTTTGCGCTTAACTTTGCTTACGTCTTTGTTCGTCATATAAAACTCGTTTTGCTCATTAGTTCGGGCGCTTCAATACACGACTATTCGTGCCTTCAAGCGCGCCTTTTCAGTTCGACGCACGGTAAAGCCCGTGCGCATCGATGTAGGCCAGGACCGCGTCAGGCACCAGGAAACGTACCGACTTACCGCTGGCCAGCAGTTGACGGATCTGGGTGGCGGACACCGCAAGCGGGGTCTGCCAGACGAATGCAATATTCCCACTCGGCCCGGTCAGGGCCTGTGGGTCACTTACCGACCGCGCTGCCAGCAGGTTGCGCAAGGCATCCGGCGGTTCGCTGTCGGCATCCGGGCGTTGCAAAACCAGGATGTGGCAATGCTGGAGCAACTCTTCCCAGCGATGCCAAGTGGGCAGGCCGCAAAATGCGTCCCAGCCCAAAAGCAGAAACAACTGGTCATCGGCAGCCAACTCGGCCCGCGTCTGTTCCAGGGTGTCGATAGTGTAGGACGGTTTATCGCGCTTGAGCTCGCGGTCGTCCACCACCAACGGGGCAATCCCGGCCACCGCGCACTGCACCATTGCCAGGCGCTCCTGCGCGCTGACCTGCGGTGTATCCCGGTGCGGCGGCCTGGCGTTGGGGATCAGCCGCAGCTCTTCCAGCCCGAGGGTATCCGCCACTTCCAGGGCACTGCGCAAATGGCCGATGTGCACGGGGTCGAAGGTACCGCCGAGCAGCCCGATGCGTTTACCCATCAAGTGCGCACATGGCCATCGCCAAAGACCACGTACTTCTCGCTGGTCAAGCCTTCCAGGCCAACCGGGCCACGGGCGTGGAGCTTATCGGTGGAAATACCGATCTCCGCCCCCAGGCCATATTCAAAGCCGTCGGCAAAGCGTGTCGAAGCGTTGATCATCACCGACGCGGAGTCCACTTCGGTGAGGAAACGCCGGGCATCGCTGAAATGCTCGGAAACAATCGCATCGGTGTGCTTGGAGCCGTAGGTATTGATGTGCTCGATGGCCTGGTCCAGGTCATCAACGATCCGAATCGACAGGATCGGCGCGGTGTATTCGGTGTACCAATCCTGCTCAGTGGCTTCGATTACATCGCCGCCCAGCAACGCCCGGGTACGCTCGCAGCCGCGCAGCTCAACACCCTTGTCACGATAGATCGCAGCCAATGGCGGCAACACGCGCTCGGCAATGCCGGCGTGGACCAACAGGGTTTCCATGGTGTTGCACGGCGCGTAGCGGTGGGTCTTGGCGTTATCGGCAATGCGGATCGCCTTGTCGAGATCGGCCGCAATGTCGATATATACGTGGCAGACGCCATCCAAATGCTTGATCACTGGCACCTTGGCATCGCGGCTGACGCGCTCGATCAGGCTCTTGCCACCGCGCGGCACGATCACGTCGACAAATTCAGGCATGGTGATCAGCGCGCCCACGGCAGCGCGGTCGGTGGTTTCCACCACTTGCACCACGTGTGCTGGCAACTCGGCCACGGCCAGGCCTTGCTGGATGCAGGCGGCGATGGCGCGGTTGGAGTTGATGGCCTCGGAGCCGCCACGCAGGATGGTGGCGTTGCCGGACTTGAGGCACAGGCTCGCAGCGTCGATGGTCACGTTCGGACGCGACTCATAGATGATGCCGATCACACCCAGGGGCACGCGCATCTTGCCGACCTGGATCCCGGACGGCAGGTAGCGCATGTCGCGGATTTCACCGATGGGGTCAGGCAGCTTGGCCACCTGGCGCAGGCCTTCGATCATGTCGTCGATACGTGCCGGCGTCAGCGCCAGGCGATCGAGCAGTGCCGGTTCCAGACCATTGGCCCGGCCATTGGCCAGGTCCTGCTCGTTGGCGGCGATCAGCTCGGAGCGCGAGGCATCCAGAGCGTCGGCGGCAGCCAGCAGGGCACGGTTCTTCTGCGCAGTGCTCGCACGGGCGATCAACCGCGAGGCCTGACGGGCAGCGCGACCCAGGCGGGTCATGTAGTCAAGAACGGACTCAGTCATGGTCTGGAGGTCTTGGCAAAGAGGAAAGCGGCAGATTATAGCTGTCGCGCCGTCCTACGGACAGCGGTGAGGGGCGGATGGTCGAAATGAACTGCAAAAAGACGACGTTCAGCGGTGATTAAGCCTGGAGTTGATATCATCCTGTCACATTTGGCCTGCGCAACCGTCAATCGTCATGTCCAGTTTTTCGCCCAAGATCCCCGCCAGCCCCCTGCCTGATGGCTTTTTCGACCGCGACGCGCAAACGCTCGCGAAAGATTTGCTGGGCAAAGTCATCCGCCATCGCGCCGGAGATGTGTGGCTGTCGGCGCGAATTATTGAAACCGAGGCCTATTACCTGGCCGAAAAAGGCAGCCATGCATCCCTCGGCTACACAGAAAAGCGTAAGGCTTTGTTTCTGGATGGCGGGCACATCTATATGTACTACGCCCGTGGTGGCGACTCCCTGAACTTCAGCGCCCAAGGGCCGG
This sequence comes from Pseudomonas sp. TAE6080, assembly GCF_018732265.1. NCBI lineage: Bacteria > Pseudomonadati > Pseudomonadota > Gammaproteobacteria > Pseudomonadales > Pseudomonadaceae > Pseudomonas > Pseudomonas sp. TAE6080. The sequence goes on along the minus strand of NZ_JAHIDY010000026.1, from coordinate 25,542 downwards.
GCAATGCCGTGCTGATCAAGTCGGCCTACCCGTGGGTGGATGAGGTCTCAGGGCCGGGCAGCCTGGCGCAAATGCTGCTGAACAACCCTGACGCCAGCGGCCGGCCGCGCCCGGCACAGAAGCTCTGCGCCGGGCAAACACTGCTGTGCAAGGCCTTGGGTTTGAAGGTGCCAATGTGGGACGCCAAGCGCTTCGACCCGCTGCGACTGTACGTCGAGGATGTGAGCCTTACGCCCGCGCAGATTATCCAGACCACCCGCCTGGGCATTCCCGGTGGGCGGGATGAACACTTGATGTATCGCTTCGTCGACGCCGGCTATGCGGCGTATTGCACACGGAACCCGTTGCGACGCGGTCAGGTCGAAGGCCGCGACTACGTTTTGATTTGAAAACCTGCGTCCTCTTGTAGGGGCGAGCTTGCTCGCGAAAAACGTCCAGGCGCCAGGTTTATCCAGGATGCCCGCGTTATCGTTAGCGATTTTCGCGAGCAAGCTCGCCCCTACAGAGGATACGACCATTGATGGAGTGATTGTATGGGCCCATGGCTCGATGGCATTACTGGCTGGCTGACCCTTAACCCGCAATGGCTGGCGGCGGCGGTGTTTATCGTCGCGTTTGTGGAGTGCCTGGCCATTGCCGGGATTATCGTGCCAGGTACGGTGTTGCTGTTCGCCATTGCCGCACTGGCCGGCAGTGGTGCGTTGTCCCTGGGCGAAACCCTGCTGCTGGGCTTGCTCGGCGGGCTGCTGGGCGATGGGATTTCCTACTACCTGGGTCGGCATTTCCACCAGAATATCCGGCGCCTGCCCGGCCTGCGTCATCATCCCGAATGGATGGACGGTGCCGAAGCCTACTTTCAGAAGTACGGCATCGTCAGCCTGCTGGTAGGACGCTTCATTGGCCCGCTGCGCCCCATGCTGCCCATGGTCGCCGGGATGTGCGACATGCCATTCCCGCGCTTTGCTGCCGTCAGCGTGCTGGCCGCCGCTGGCTGGTCGGTCGCCTACCTGTTGCCTGGCTGGGCCGCAGGTGCAGCGTTCCGCCTGCCGCTGCCCGAAGGGTTCTGGCCTGAGGCTGGGGTGGTTGCCGCCTGTCTGGCCGTGTTGTTCGGTATCGCCCTCAACAGCACCCTGCGCGGCCACCGCCGGGCCACGCTGTGGGTGGGCTGCGCCAGCCTGGCCTTGTTGATTGCGATGTTTATCGGTTATCCGTACCTGAACCACTTTGACCAGGGCTTGATGGCCCTGGTCCAGGAGCATCGCAGCCCGACCATGGACCGGGTCATGGTGATGATCACGCAGTTGGGTGAGTTCAAGAAGATGTTCGTCGCCAGCGCCGTGCTGACCGGCCTGCTGTTCCTGGCACGGCAATGGCGCCAGGGGATCTTTGTCGGCGCCACACTGCTGGGCGCCGCGCTGATCAATACCGGGAGCAAGCTGTTCTTTGCCCGTGGCCGACCAGAAATCCTCGTCGACCCCCTGACCAGCTTCAGCATGCCTAGCGGTCACGCCTCGGGCTCATTTGCGTTCTTCCTCGCGCTGGCGGTGCTGGCCGGTCGCGACCAACCGATTCGCATGCGCCTGGCCTGGCTGCTGCTGGGAGCGATCCCGGCCGCCGCCATTGCACTGTCACGGGTGTATCTGGGGGCGCACTGGCCGAGCGACATCCTGGCTGGCACCTTGCTAGCAATGACGGTTTGCGCCTTCAGCCTGACGCTGAGCCAGCGCCAGAGCTCGCTACCACCCATGACGCCAAAGGTGTGGTGGCTGATCGTGCCGGGATGCGTGGCGGTTCTGGGGTTCTTTGCCCTGACCGGGACCTCCCACGCCCTGCTGCGCTACGCCTACTGATCTAGGCCGGACCGACCCAGTCCACGGGAGCGCTACGCCGTTCAGCGCAGCGCTCCCGGCGTTCGAACAACATCTCATCGGCGATTTCGGCAGCCCGCTCGGCAATGTACTCCGGGCCACGATCGCCGGCCTGCTGAATCAATTGCGCGGTCACACTGACAAAAAAAGCATCCCAGATCGGCTGCTCCGATGGCGACAATCGAATCATGTTCATTCCCTGACAGTAGTGGCTGAAGCTCCACTATTTCAGGCGATGGGCACCCGGCATCGAAGAAAAATCCGAACCTTGCGTGGATAAATCCGAGGCAACCCGGCTCAGGGAAACAGTTCACCCTGCAACTCATCCAGCAGCAATTGGATCGCATCCAGACGCTGCTGGGGGTCGTCGAGTTGCAGCAACTCGATCTTGTCGGCGTCGGTGAACGGCAACAGGTAGGCAAGGCGGTTGCCCAACACCTGCTGCCCCTGCGCATCGGCACCCATGTCCAGCGAGGCGACCATCGGGTGCTCCGCCAGGGCCTCAAGCAGCGCCAACAAATCAGCATCCTCCTCGTCCAACGGGCGCTCGGGGAGGTCTTCCAGCCACTCGACATCTGCTACCAACAGTTGATCGCGCTGCACATCCGCCTCGCGCACCCGAAACCTGCGCCCACCCTCGACACGAATCCCCAGCAAGCCATTGTCCTGCTGCTTGAAATCACGAATCAGCGCTTCGCAACCAATCACTGCATAGCCATCGGGTGCCAGGCCGACTTCCTGGCCATCAAGGATGCAGACCACGCCGAAGCCTTCGCCCTTTTTCATGCAGCGGCCGATCATGTCCAGGTAGCGCGCCTCGAACAGTTGCAGGTCGAGGGTGCAGCCTGGAAACAGCACGGTATTGAGAGGGAACAGCGCCAGACTCATAAAGCGTTCCTTAAACCCGACTTAAATCGCCAAAGACACGGCCAGTGGCAGGAACACTGCCGTGGCCACGCCCATCAAACTCATCGCCAATGCGGCAAAGGCGCCGCACTCCTCGCTTTCCTGCAAGGCCACCGAGGTGCCGACAGCATGGGCGGTCATGCCCAGGGCCATGCCCCGCGCCTCCGGGCTGTGTACCCCCAGGCGCGACAGGTAGGCCGGCCCGATCATCGCACCAATCACCCCGGTGATCAGCACGAACACCGCCGCCAGTGCCGCGACGCCACCGATCTGCTCGGCCACCAGCATGGCGATGGGCGAGGTCACCGACTTGGGCGCCATGGTCATCAGCACCATGTGTTCGGCACCAAACCACCATCCCAGCCACACACACAGGCCGGTGGCAAACACACCACCCACCACCAGCGTAGTAAAAATCGGCCAGAACAGCTGACGAATCCGTCGCAGGTTCAGATACAGCGGCACCGCCAGCGCCACGGTGGCCGGGCCCAACAGGATGCTCATGATCTCGGTGCTTTTGCGGTACTCGACGTAGGTCAGCCCACACCCCAGCAACACGCCGATCACCAGCAACATCGATACCAGCACCGGTTGCAGGAAGATCCAGCGGGTCTTTTCATACCCCGCCAGTACCAGTTGATAGGCACCCAGGGTAATGCCGATGCCAAATAAAGGATGGTGGATCACCGCGGCCCACGCGCCCTGCCAATCGAAGGTCATTGCCCCTCCTCCCGCCGTGCCTGGCGCTTGACCAGCTTTTGCATCAACACGCCGACAAAGCCCATGGCGATCACCAGCGATAACACCAGCGCGCCGACGATGGCCCAGAAATCGGCAGCAATGTCCTTGGCATACACCATCACCCCCACCGCCGGCGGCACCAGCAGCAACGGCAGGTAACGCAACAGGCTGCTGGCCGCCAGGCTCAACGGCTCGCCGACTTCGCCGCGCCACACCAGATACGCCAGCAGCAACAGCAGGCCGACAATCGGCCCCGGCAAGACCGGCAGGAACAAATGATTGATCGCCGTGCCCAGCAATTGGAACAACACCAGCCAAGTCAAACCGCGTAACAACATCTGCCTTCCCTCCAAAAGCCCTTGGCCATTATAAGCATGCAGCCCCTATGAACTGGCATTCGCCAAAAGCATGGTGGGTTGACCGGACCATTGGCCCATGATGATCTACATTGGTTCTCTGTAATCCACCGAAAACAACATCCCCCCTGTAGGAGCGAGCTTGCTCGCGAAAATCGTCAACGATAACGCGCGCACCCAGGCAGTACGCGGTGACATTGGGTTCTTCGCGAGCAGGCTCGCCCCTACAGGGGAATAGATTGATGAACCAAGGAGAGTCGCAATGCCCTTCGTACCTGTAGCGCAACTCAATGATTATGTCGGCAAGGAACTGGGACGTTCCGCATGGCTCACCATCGACCAGGAGCGTATCAACCTGTTCGCAGAAGCCACCGGCGACTATCAGTTCATCCACGTCGACCCGGTGAAAGCCGCCCAGACCCCATTTGGCAGCACCATTGCCCATGGCTTCCTGTCGTTGTCGCTGATCCCCAAGCTGATCGAAGACATCCTGATCATGCCTGAAGGCTTGAAGATGGCCGTCAACTACGGCCTGGACAGCGTGCGGTTTATCCAGCCGGTTAAAGTCAATTCCAAGGTGCGCCTGGCAGTGACCCTTACCGACGCAACCGAGAAAAAACCTGGCCAGTGGTTACTCAAGGCGACCTGCACCCTGGAAATCGACGGCCAGGAAAAACCCGCCTATATCGCCGAGTCGTTATCACTCTGCTTCGTCTGATGCACATGTAGGAGCCAACTTGCCGGCGACGGCGTTTTTGCCGACGCCATCGCCGACAAGTCCTGATTACCACACAGACCACTAGGTATAGCTTCCCCCGCTGCGGCATACTCGGCGCTCAATTATCCGGATCCCGCTATGCGCCCAATCGTTCCCCTTGCTCTGGCCTTGTTGCTCACCGCTTGCGGCGACGGCGAATCCCTGTTGCCGCCCGACGCACGGCTGCCGGACGGCGGGCGTTATCGCGGGGATGTGGTCGATGGGCTGCTGCAAGGCCAGGGCCGGGTGGACTACCCCAATGGCAGTTGGTACGCCGGGCAATTCGACAAGGGCCAGTGGCACGGCCAGGGTGAATGGCACGGCAGCAACGGCGAAGTCTATAAAGGGCAGTTCCAGCAAGGTCTGTTTGATGGCCAGGGCACCCTGACCACGGCGGCCAACACCTACGTCGGCGGCTTCAAACAAGGCCGGCGCAATGGCGAAGGCACCCTCAAAGAGGGGCAAATGACCTATCGCGGCGAGTTCAAGGACGACCAGTATTCCGGCCTCGGGCGCCTGGAGCTGGCGGACGGCAGTCAATACCAGGGGCTGTTCGCCCACGGCAAGCCCAACGGTGAAGGCCAGCGCAACGACGACAGTGGCAACCAGTTCAGCGGTCACTTCGTCAACGGCCAACTGGAAGGCAACGGCACCTTCAACAGTGCCGAAGGCGACATGTACATCGGCCACTTCAAGCAGAACCAACTCAACGGCAAGGGTCGTTATGAAAACGCCGATGGCGACGTGTGGACCGGCGAGTTCCGCGAAGGCGCCCTGAGCGGCAAGGGCGAACTGACCGGTGTGGATGGCAGCCATTACATCGGGCAATTCAGTGATTGGCGCTTTACCGGTGAAGGGCGCCTGAACCTCAGCGACGGCAGCTTCTACGTCGGCGGCTTCGACAACGACAGTTATCAGGGCCAGGGCACCCTGGTGCTCACCGACGGCACCGTGCAAGCCGGAACCTGGCTCAACGGCCTGCGCGTGCGCGATGCCGACGGCAAGCTGTTGCCCGATACCCTCGAAGTCGGAGTACTGGCCCAGGGCCACTTACTTGATGAGGCCCTCGCGGCCGTGCCGGCGTCTACCCCGGCCGTCGAGCTGTACAGCCTGGTGGTGGCTGGTGACGGCAAGCAAAGCGTATTCCTGCGCGAGGCCGACTATGTCAGCAACCTGCTGGCCAGTCGCTTCGGCGCACGCGGCCAGATCCGCCTGGTCAACCACCGCGACCATATCGCCGACCGCCCGATGGCGACCCGCGAAAGCCTGCGCCGTGCCATACAGACCCTGGCCGAACGCACCGGCCCCGAAGATCTGGTGTTTATCTACCTGACCAGCCATGGCACCCACGAACACCAACTGGTGCTCGACCAACCGCGCATGGAATTGGCCGACCTGCCGAGCGACGAACTGGCCGCCGTGATGGCGCCACTGAAAAACCGCGACAAGGTCATTGTTATTTCCGCGTGCTACTCCGGTGGGTTCATCCCGGCGCTCAAGGATGAACACACCCTGATCATGACCGCCTCGCGCGCCGATCGTGTGTCGTTCGGCTGCTCGGAAGAAGCCGACTTCACCTACTTTGGCGACGCACTGTTCGCCCAGGCCCTGAACCAGACCGACGACTTGCAGCACGCCTTCAAGCTGGCGCAACGGCATGTGACCGAACGAGAGATGGCCGACAATTTCGAAGCCTCCGAACCGCAGATCTGGGCCCCCAAGAGCGTCATCGCCCGCTGGCAATCATTACGTAAACAGCAGGCACGAAAGGCGCTGGAAAGCGTCTCTATCAATAGCAAGGAAGCAAAGAGCAACTAAGCTGAAACTGTATCAAGGGGGGAAACACCATGTACTTGACGCCTCAGCATATATTGCTTGCCGGAGCCTCGGGCTTGACCGGGGAACATCTGCTGGACCGCCTGCTCAACGAGCCCACCGTCACCCGCGTACTGGCACCCAGCCGTCGCCCGCTGGCCGAACACCCGCACCTGGAAAACCCCGTCGGCGACCCGGCGGTATTCCTGCCGCAACTGAGCGGGCGGGTGGACCTGGCCTTCTGCTGCCTGGGCACCACCCTGAAAAAGGCGGGGTCGGAGGCGGCTTTCCGCGCCGTCGACCTGGACATGGTCGTGGCGTTCGGCAAGCGTGCCCGGGAAATGGGAGCGCGGCACCTGATCGTAATCAGCGCGATTGGCGCCGATCCGAAATCCTCGGTGTTCTATAACCGCGTCAAGGGCGAAATGGAGCAGGCCTTGAAAGCCCAGGGCTGGCCACAACTGACCATCGTGCGACCTTCGCTGCTGTTGGGCGAGCGCCTGGAAACCCGGCTGGCGGAAAAGCTCGCAGGGCCGTTGTCGCGGCTGATTCCCGGCAAGTATCGCGGCATCGAAGTGTGTGAACTGGCCCGGGCCATGTGGCGCCTGGCGCTGGAGGAGCAGGACGGGGTGCGGGTTGTCGAGTCGGATGAGTTGCGTAAACTCGGCAAGTGAGTCTGCGGTGCCTGCATGGGCCTCATCGCTGGCAAGCCAGCTCCTACATTTGATTTGTGAATCCATTCAAGTGTGGGAGCTGGCTTGCCTGCGATAGGGCCCGCCCAGACAACATCCATCGCTACAGGCTACAACCCACCCGTAGCATTAAACCCAACCCCCAACACCGTCAACGCCGACAGCGGCAACAACAGCGTGTCGAGCAACGCACTGGCTGGCAGATCAAGACCCGGATAGCTCGGCGCTTGCGCACCGAAGCGATCCATGGCGCAACAACCACCCTGCATCGCATACAAGTCCAGGCGCGTCCCCGCATAGACCACCGGCGCGCCGGGTTTCGCTGCATCCAGGGTGCGCGCCGTGGCGCAACCCGCCAGGTGCAGCGCCAGCACGATCAACAGCGCTTTATTCATCGCTGCTCAAATGATGCTCACCCCAACGCGGCAGCATGTCCTGGGGGATATTCAGCAGGTTGAGGATCCGTGCCACCACAAAATCCACGAGGTCATCGATGGTCTGCGGCTGGTGATAAAAGCCCGGGGACGCCGGCAAGATGGTCACGCCCATGTTCGACAACTTGAGCATGTGCTCCAGGTGAATGCTCGAATACGGCGCCTCGCGCGGCACCAGGATCAACTGACGGCGCTCCTTCAAGGTCACGTCGGCCGCGCGCTCGATCAAATTGTTGCAGGCCCCGGTGGCGATGGCCGACAAGGTGCCCGTAGAGCACGGCACCACCACCATCGCCGCCGGCGCACCGGAACCGGAAGCCACCGGCGACATCCAGTCTTCCTTGCCGTAGACCTTGATCTGCCCCGCCGCCGCGCCGGTGTATTCGGTAAGGAAGGCCTGCATCATCTGCACTTTGGGCGGCAGCGAGACATCCGTCTCGGTGGCCATCACCAACTGCGCCGCCTTGGAAATCAGGAAGTACACCTCGCGGTCTTCGCGCACCAGGCAGTCCAGCAGGCGCAACCCATAAGGCGCACCGGACGCGCCGGTCATCGCCAGGGTGACGCGCTCCGGCCCGCTCACTGCAGGGCCTCGGCGAGTTTGCCGTGCAGGCCGCCGAAACCGCCGTTGCTCATGATCACCACGTGAGTGCCGGGTTTGGCCTGGCTCTTGACCCGTTCGATGATGCCTTCCAGCGAATCACTGACAATCGACGGCACGCTGCAGAGTTTGGCCACGGCCGCCAGATCCCAACCAAGGTTGGCCGGCGCGTACCACACCACCTGGTCGGCATCATTGACGCTTTCCGGCAGGCCGTCGCGGTGTGCGCCCAGTTTCATGGAGTTGGAGCGTGGCTCGATAATGGCGATCACCGGCGCATCGCCGACGCGCTTGCGCAGGCCATCAAGCGTGGTGGCAATTGCCGTGGGGTGGTGGGCAAAGTCGTCGTAGATGGTGATCCCGTTCACTTCAGCGACCTTTTCCATCCGCCGCTTGACGCTCTTGAACGCACTCAGCGCGGCAATACCCATGGCTGGCACCACACCGACATGGCGCGCAGCCGCCAGGGTCACCAGGGCGTTGGCGACGTTGTGCTGGCCGGTCATGTCCCAGTCGACAATGCCCTGGGCCTCGCCCTCGAACAGCACCTCGAACCTGGAGCCATCCTCGCGGAGCAACTTGACCTGCCATTGGCCGCCCGCGCCAGTGGTTTGCACCGGCGTCCAGCAGCCCATCTCGATCACGCGCTGCAAAGCCGGCTCGGTAGTCGGATGGATCACCAGGCCTTCGCTGGGGATGGTGCGCACCAGGTGATGGAATTGCCGCTCGATGGCCGGCAGATCAGGGAAGATATCCGCATGATCGAACTCCAGATTGTTCAGGATCGCCGTGCGTGGGCGGTAGTGAACGAATTTGGAACGTTTGTCGAAGAAGGCGCTGTCATATTCATCGGCCTCAATTACAAAAAACGGCGTGTCGCCCAAGCGCGCCGATACCGAGAAATTCTGCGGCACACCGCCGATCAGGAAGCCGGGGCTCATGCCCGCGTGCTCCAGCACCCAGGCCAGCATGCTGCTGGTAGTGGTCTTGCCGTGAGTACCCGCCACCGCCAGCACCCAGCGGCCTTGCAGCACATGATCGGCCAGCCATTGCGGGCCGGAGACGTAGGGCAGGCCTTTGTTCAGCACGTATTCCACGGCAGGGTTGCCACGGGACATGGCATTGCCGATCACTACAAGGTCCGGGACCGGGTCAAATTGCGCCGGGTCGTAGCCTTGGGTCAGCTCAATGCCTTGAGCCTGCAACTGCGTACTCATGGGCGGATAAACGTTGGCATCGGAGCCGGTGACATGATGGCCCAGCTCTTTGGCCAGGACCGCCATTGAGCCCATGAAGGTGCCGCAAATACCGAGAATATGAATGTGCATAGTCAACCTCGTAAAACATCGAGGCAGGTTAGCGCAGGGTGGGAAAAATCGCACTCTTTTACTGCGTCCCGAAGAGTTGCAATCAAGCCCGCTACTTGGGCATTCCTGCACAGCACCAAGCTTGATTGCACACCCTTGGCTAAACAAAAAAACGCACTCCAGCTACCCAATCAGAAACGATGAAACTTGTCTCATGCCGTCTGGGTTTTTTTCGCCTCCTCCACCTCCCGCACCGCAATCAGTCTGCCTATGCCTGCACTATTGAGATGCTCATACCTTTTATCCAGCGCATTCAATCTGGCAGTAGCATCTTTCGACACCGCTACTGAATCATTCTTATAAGGCCTGTAAATAAAATCATTTTCCGCCGAAACTTCCACCATGTTTTTCTCAGCAGCATCGTAGAGTTTCTCCATCAGATCAAGGCGTTCATTTATGCCAGTTGGCCATGTCGAACTTTTTTCAAGGGCCTCAGCATCTCCCCCCTCAATCATGGTCTGAATTGTATTGACGGCATACAGCATTTTTAATTCAGCATTTTCTGTACGCAACTTAACCATTGCAGCATCTTGTCCTGCTGCACTGTTTACCGCCGCCGCATCATTAGCGGCCTGACTTGGGGCCGGCTGATGGGCCGGTGGAAGTAACGGGGTATTGGCCGTAAAATTACCTTTGATCGTTTCGCCAGACCAGACAGACCCCGCGTAGGAACCAATACTCAACGGTGTGCTGACAAGTCCGTTTACAGAGGCATTCACAAAAGCATCACGTGTGACGGTTTTCAAACTTGTGTCCGTTTTAAACACCCCGGCCTTGACTAGGCGATCAGCAGCAACCAGATTGGCCGCCACATCGCCAAATGTCTTCGGTTTGGCAACAGCAGGCGTGGCCGGGCCAGTGACTGATGAACCTGGGTGCTGCGTTTTGAACACCAGATCCCTGAACTTAGTCACCCCCTGACTGTTTGGGGGACCTACTGGCCGGGAGGGGCCGAAACTGGAGTTCGGTTTATAACCATTTGCTATGATTTTAGGTTTGGGGGGCTGTGGCTTTGTAAAGGAATATTTTCCGAAGCCAAACCCCTTAAACCCCCTCTTGACACGCACACGGCTTTCACCCGGACTTTCACCAACTGTATTCACTTCGCTGGAGGCTTGCGTCTCCTGCTTATCCACGGGCGTACTCCAATCTGAGGCACTTTTCGTACCGGCAGCTGCCTGCTGGCTAGGCGCCCCTGACACTGGATCTTTCACTTGCAGCGGAATTGATACAGGGATATTTGTAATATTCATATCTTCACCCACTTTGTAAAAATGCATAATTATTAAAACCACCCATCCCTAGACCCTACAATTATAATGCGATGAACCATCCCTTCCCCCTAAGTACAAAAAACACAAACTCCAGTTCCATAAAATACATATTTAAAATTAGAAACCCCCAACACAAACAACAAAAGAGCAAACCATTAAATAGTTACCCCACCACACTATTTCCAGCAATTCATCTGCAACCAAAAACCCACACAGCCATCACATTAATTATATTTATTAACTACCACACTTGATCAATACATCGCCGACTCGCTCACCCACCCCCTTCAAAAAGGGAGCTCGTGAGCGAGTTGCTCGAAAAAGGCGTAAAAGGGCAGGAGCCGCCCTTGACATCAGTCAGCTGCGGAGCGCAAAGCGATGCCATGTTTGCGTAACTTGCGGTACAGCGTATTGCGACTGACGCCCAACTGCTCTGCGGCCAGGGTCATATGCCAGCGCTGCTGTTCGAGCGTGGTCAGCAATGCCAAGCGTTCGGCATCCTCCAGCGGCTGCTTGCCCCACTGTTCGGTACTTTTCACCTGGGAGGGTGCCTGGCGAATCATTGCCGGCAAATCGTCTCCCCCTACCCGTCCGCCGTCACACAGTGCAGCCAAAGTACGCAGCACCGTACGCAGTTGTCGGACGTTACCCGGCCAGGAAAAGTCCAGCAGCGCCTGACGGGCATCGCCATCCAATTTTAATACCTGGCCCTCTGCTTCTTGTGCCAGCAGAAAGTCCAGTAGCTGCGACTTGTCACTGCGCTCTCGCAACGCAGGCAACGCAACTTCCAGCCCATTGAGGCGATAGTACAGGTCCTCACGGAAGGTGCCGCTGGTCACCCGCGCCAGCAAATCACGGTGGGTTGCACTGATGATCCGCACATCCACCGCTTGTGGCTCGCCACCGATGGGCACCACCAGCCGATCTTCCAACACCCTTAATAACCGGGTTTGCAATGCCAGGGGCATGTCGCCGATTTCATCGAGGAACAAGGTGCCACCATCGGCCTGTTGCAGCTTGCCGCGCATGCCTTCCTTGCGGGCGCCGGTGAAGCTGCCGCCGCGATAACCGAACAACTCGCTCTCGATCAGGCTTTCAGGGATGGCCGCGCAGTTCAGGGCCACAAAAGCTTTGTCGGCGCGCTGGCTGGCGAGGTGCACGGCTTTGGCAAAGGCCTCCTTGCCGGAGCCGGTTTCGCCATTGATCAGCAGCGGCACGTCACGTTCGAAGACCCGCAGGGCCTTGCGAAAATCATTCTGCAGCGCCTCGTCACCCAGGCAGATCCCTGGCAAGCGTGGTCGCTCAACCTTGGGCGGCGCTTGCACCACCGGGCTGGGTGCGCGGCGGGATTCACCGCGCAGTACGGCAAACAGGCTACGCCCATCACGAGTGCGCAGGGGCCAACTGGCGCTGGCATTGGCACTGGCGCGGCCGAGCAATTGATCCAGGGTGCAATCGAAAAACATCTCCACCGGCAGGCCCAGCAAGCGCCCGCGTGGCTGGCCCAGCAAGTTCTGCGCGCTTTGGTTGAGCGCACAGATGCGCCCTTCGCCGTCGAATGCCAGCAGCCCTTCGCTGAAGAGCCCCACGGACTCGGCCTGCAGATGGAAACGCAGCAACCAGTGGTTTTCGAAGTGCCGCAGGAAATAGCAGCTCTCGATCATCTTCGCCGAGAGATTGACCAGCGCCATCGTGTGGAACTGGCTCTGGCGCGAAACCGCTTCGCGGGCCGACGATACGTCGAGTACAGCCAGTAAATCGCCATGAGGGTCGAACACCGGGCTCGCGGAACAGGTCAGCCCGGTGTGGCGCCCGCGAAAGTGTTCGTCGCGATGAATGGTCAGCGCCTGGCGCTCCACCAGGCATGTGCCAATGCCATTAGTGCCTTCGCAGGCCTCGCTCCAATCGGCACCAAGCCACAGGCCGGCACGCTCGAACACCTTGCGTTCACTGGACGCGGTGACGCAATTGAGGATCACCCCGCGCGCATCGGTCAGTAGCACCGCGTGACCGGCGCCGGAAAGTTGTTGATGCAAATTGTTCATTTCATTGCCGGCGATGTGCAGCACTTGTTGCAGGCGCTCGCGGCTTTCGAGCAGGCGATCATGCTCCAGCACGGTGGGGGCGATGGTCAGCGCCGGGTCGAGGTGGTAATCCTCCAGGCAACGCAGCCAGGAGCGGGCAATCGACGGATCGCTGCCGGGGCCGTGCTGTGGGTCTTGCCCACGGGTGACGGTCAGGACTTGCCGAGCATGGCGGCTGAAATGATCGTTGTGCATGTTCTTATTGTTCTCCTGCTGCGTGGGACACACCGCGGACCGGGACGCCCAGCATCCTCCAGGCCTTGGCGCATTGCAATCCCAGGGCGACCCATGGGTCACAGGCTGTATCGCTTATGGCACAAAGTGTCACATAGGCTGTACCAGAGCTGTCACAGCAAAGCCTTGCAACAAACCCCAAGCCCTTGATTTACCTGGCCCACAGGGCACTGGCCCGACCTTTGCTCTACGCTTTATCAAGCGCAGCCACGCTGCACTCCAATAAACATAAGAAGTCAGGAGATACCCACCATGCGTTATGCACACCCCGGTACTGAAGGCGCTATCGTTTCGTTCAAGGCCAAGTACGGCAACTACATCGGTGGCGAATTTGTTGCACCGGTCGATGGCAACTACTTCACCAATACTTCGCCGGTGAACGGCAAGCCCATCGCCGACTTCCCACGCTCCACTGCCAAGGATATCGACAAGGCGCTGGACGCCGCCCATGCCGCCGCTGACGCCTGGGGCAAGACCTCGGCCCAGGACCGCTCGCTGGTGCTGCTGAAAATCGCCGACCGCATCGAACAGAACCTCGAACTGCTGGCCGTCACCGAAACCTGGGACAACGGCAAGGCCGTGCGCGAAACCCTCAACGCCGATATCCCCCTGGCGGCTGACCACTTCCGCTACTTCGCCGGCTGCATCCGCGCCCAGGAAGGCAGCAGCGCCGAGATCAACGAACACACCGCCGCCTATCACTTCCACGAGCCCCTGGGCGTGGTCGGCCAGATCATCCCGTGGAACTTCCCCCTGCTGATGGCCGCCTGGAAACTCGCGCCAGCCCTGGCCGCCGGCAACTGCGTGGTACTCAAGCCGGCCGAGCAGACCCCGCTGGGCATCAACGTGCTGATGGAAGTGATCGGCGACCTGCTGCCACCGGGCGTACTGAACGTGGTACACGGTTTTGGCAAGGAAGCAGGCGAAGCCCTGGCCACCAGCAAGCGCATCGCCAAGATCGCCTTTACCGGCTCCACGCCAGTGGGCTCGCACATCATGCATTGCGCGGCCGAGAACATTATTCCGTCCACCGTTGAGCTGGGCGGCAAGTCGCCGAACATCTTCTTCGCCGACATCATGAAAGCCGAGCCGCAGTTCATCGAGAAAGCCGCCGAAGGCCTGGTGCTGGCGTTCTTCAACCAGGGCGAAGTGTGCACCTGCCCATCCCGCGCACTGGTGGAAGAGTCGATCTACGACGACTTCATGAAAGTGGTGATGAAGAAGGTCGAGTCGATCAAACGTGGCGACCCGCTGGACACCGACACCATGGTCGGCGCCCAGGCGTCCGAGCAGCAATTCGACAAGATCCTGTCATACCTGGAAATCGCCAAGGGCGAAGGTGCAGAGCTGCTGACCGGCGGCAAGGTGGAGAAACTGACCGGCGACCTGGCCAGCGGCTATTACATCCAGCCGACCCTGCTCAAGGGCACCAACAAGATGCGCGTGTTCCAGGAAGAAATCTTTGGCCCGGTGGTCAGCATCACCACCTTCAAGGATGAAGCCGAAGCCCTGGCGATCGCCAACGACACCGAGTTTGGCCTGGGCGCCGGCTTGTGGACCCGCGATATCAACCGTGCGTACCGCATGGGCCGGGCGATCAAGGCCGGGCGCGTGTGGACCAACTGCTATCACCTGTACCCCGCGCATGCGGCGTTTGGTGGTTACAAGAAGTCCGGCGTGGGTCGTGAAACGCACAAGATGATGTTGGATCACTATCAGCAGACCAAGAACCTGCTGGTGAGCTACGACATCAACCCGCTGGGGTTCTTCTAACCCTCCCCCGCTCTCACACTTGAAATGCAATTAATGTGGGAGCGGGCTTGCTCGCGAATGCGGTGGGTCAGTGATGGATAGGTTGACTGATACACCGCATTCGCGAGCAAGTCCGCTCCCACATTTGGGTCTTCATCAGTAGTTGCGACGTGCATTCGGCAGACATCCGCCGATGTTAAAACAATAAAAAAAGGTACTTTCCCATGCCTAGCGAACCGACAGGATCCTCCGTCGACTTCGAAAAAGTCGGCTCCGAATATTTCCAACAACGCGAACTGAAAAAAGGCGCCGCCGGCTGGGTGCTCCTGGTCGGCCTCGGTGTTGCTTATGTGATTTCCGGCGACTACGCCGGCTGGAACTTTGGCCTGGCCCAAGGTGGTTGGGGCGGGATGTTCCTCGCCACGCTGCTGATGGCCACCATGTACTTGTGCATGTGTTTCTCCCTGGCCGAACTGTCTTCCATGATCCCCACCGCAGGCGGCGGCTATGGTTTTGCCCGCAGTGCATTCGGGCCTTGGGGCGGATTCCTCACCGGCACTGCGATCTTGATCGAATACGCCATCGCCCCCGCCGCCATCGCGGTGTTTATCGGTGCCTATTGCGAGTCGCTGTTTGGCATTGGCGGCTGGATGATCTACCTGGCGTTCTACATCATCTTTATCGGTATCCACATCTTCGGCGTGGGTGAAGCATTGAAGTTGATGTTTGTAATCACCGCCGTCGCCGCGATTGCCCTGGGGGTCTTCCTGGTGGCAATGGTGCCGCACTTCAACGTCGCCAACCTGCTGGATATCCCGGTGACCGAGGCCAAGGGCGCCAGCAGTTTCCTGCCATTTGGTTATGTTGGCGTGTGGGCCGCGATCCCCTATGCGATCTGGTTCTTCCTCGCCGTCGAAGGCGTGCCCCTGGCCGCCGAAGAAACCAAGAACCCGAAACGCGACCTGCCGCGCGGCCTGATCGGCGCGATTGTGGTGCTGACCAGTTTTGCCCTGCTGATCCTGGTGATCGCCCCCGGTGGCGCGGGCACCCTGGCGCTGGTCAAATCGGGCAACCCGCTGGTCGAATCCCTGGCCCTGGCCTACGGCGGCTCGACCTGGATGGGCAGCTTCGTCAACCTGGTGGGCCTGGCCGGACTGATCGCGAGTTTCTTCTCGATCATCTACGCCTATTCCCGGCAGATCTTCGCCCTGTCCCGCGCCGGTTACCTGCCGCGCAAACTGTCGCAGACCAATAAAAGCAAGGCGCCGGTGCTGGCACTGGTGATCCCGGGGATCATCGGTTTTGGCCTGTCACTGACCGGCCAGGGCGACCTGCTGATTTTGGTGGCGGTGTTTGGCGCGACCATTTCCTACGTGTTGATGATGGCTGCGCATATCACCCTGCGCATCCGTCGCCCCAAAATGGAGCGCCCGTACCGCACACCGGGGGGCATCTTCACCTCGGGCCTGGCTCTGGTGCTGGCGTGTATCGCAGTAGTCGCGGGCTTCCTGGTGGATCCACGCGTGGTGATTGGCGCGGCGATCATCTATGGAGTATTAATTGCTTACTTTGCTTTCTACAGTCGGCATCACTTGGTAGCAGGCACGCCGGAAGAAGAGTTCGCGGCGATCCAGGCCGCAGAGGCCGCCTTGCACTAAACGCCGTAAACCACGGCGCGGGCCACCGCTCGCGTCGTCATGGAGAGTCTGTATGGCAAGTTTTTCTCATTCGGTCGGCGCCTTGACCTACCGTTTCGACAGCCTCAAGGACGTGATGGCCAAGGCCAGTCCCGCCCGCTCCGGGGACTTTCTCGCAGGCGTTGCCGCGCAGAACGATGGCGAACGTGTGGCAGCACAAATGGCCCTGGCCAATATTCCCTTGAAGCACTTCCTTGAAGAAGCGCTGATCCCCTATGAAAGCGATGAAGTCACCCGACTGATCATCGACACCCACGACCAGCAGGCTTTTGCCGTGGTCAGCCACCTGACCGTTGGCGGCCTGCGCGACTGGCTGCTCAGCGATGCGGCCGACGAACACAGCCTACGGGCATTGGCGCCCGGCCTGACGCCGGAAATGGCCGCCGCCGTGTCGAAGATCATGCGCGTGCAGGACCTGGTGCTGGTGGCGCAGAAAATCCGCGTCGTTACCCAGTTTCGCGGCACCCTGGGCTTGCGCGGGCGCCTGTCCACACGCCTGCAACCCAACCACCCCACGGATGAGCCGGCGGGGATCGCCGCGAGCATTCTCGACGGTCTTTTGTATGGCAACGGCGACGCCATGATCGGCATCAACCCGGCCACCGATAGCATCGCCTCGATCTGCGCCATGCTGGAGATGCTCGACGCGATCATCCAGCGCTACGAGATTCCGACCCAGGCCTGCGTGCTGACCCACGTCACCACCTCCATCGAGGCGATCAACCGTGGCGTGCCACTGGACCTGGTGTTCCAGTCGATTGCCGGCACCGAAGCAGCCAACGCCAGCTTCGGGATCAACCTGAATGTGTTGCAGGAAGGCTACGATGCGGGCTTGAGCCTGAATCGCGGGACCCTGGGGCAAAACCTGATGTATTTCGAGACAGGGCAAGGCAGCGCCCTATCAGCCAACGCACACTTTGGCATCGACCAGCAAACCTGCGAAACCCGCGCCTATGCCGTGGCCAGGCATTTCAAGCCATTTCTGGTCAACACCGTGGTCGGTTTCATCGGCCCCGAGTACCTGTACAACGGCAAGCAGATCATCCGCGCCGGCCTCGAAGACCACTTCTGCGGCAAGCTGCTGGGCGTGCCGATGGGTTGCGACATCTGCTACACCAACCATGCCGAAGCCGACCAGGATGATATGGACACCCTGCTGACCCTGCTGGGCGTGGCCGGGATCAACTTCATCATGGGCATCCCGGGCTCCGACGACATCATGCTCAACTACCAGACCACCTCCTTTCACGATGCGCTCTACGCCCGCCAGACCCTGGGCTTGAAGCCCGCGCCGGAGTTTGAACAGTGGCTGGCGAAAATGGGCATCTTCACGCAAGCCGATGGCAAGGTGCGATTTGGCAACAACCTGCCACCGGCCTTCCGCCATGCCCTGGCGCAACTGGGATGAAGAAGGAGCCTGAAGTGCAGCTTGATACGCCAGAAAACGACAACCCATGGCTGGAACTGCGGCGCCTGACCCCGGCGCGAATTGCCCTGGGCCGCACCGGCACCAGCATTCCCACGGGCGCACAACTGGACTTCCAGTTCGCCCACGCCCAGGCCCGCGATGCGGTACACCTACCGTTTGACCATGCCGGATTGAGCCGCCAGATGGCCGAGCGCGGCCGCGACAGCCTGTTGCTGCACAGCGCCGCACTCGACCGCCACAGCTACCTGCAGCGCCCGGACCTGGGGCGGCGCCTGAGCGATGAGTCGGCACAGACCCTGCGCGACTACGCCCAGGCCAACCCCGGCGGAGTGGACCTGGCAGTGGTGGTGGCCGATGGTTTATCGGCGCTGGCGGTGCATAAACACACCGTGCCGTTTCTGACACGCATGGAAGAACAAACCCACGCTGAAGGCTGGTCGTTATCACCGGTGATTCTGGTGGAACAAGGCCGGGTCGCGGTCGCCGATGAAATCGGGCAACTGCTCGGCGCAAAAATGGTGGTGATCCTGATTGGCGAACGGCCGGGGCTCAGCTCGCCGGACAGCCTGGGGCTGTATTTCACCTACAACCCCAAGGTCGGCCTCACCGATGCGTACCGCAACTGCATTTCCAACGTGCGCCTGGAGGGCTTGAGCTACGGCATGGCCGCGCACCGCCTGCTGTACTTGATGCGCGAGGCCTGCCGGCGGCAACTGTCGGGGGTCAACCTCAAGGACGAGGCACAGGTTCAGACCCTTGAAACGGATGATCCGGACCTGATGAAAGGCAACTTCCTGCTCAGTCCGCCAAAGGAGTGATGCCGACACGATTGCGATTTTTAGCCGCTTTAGGCAGCATCAAGCAGCGGGCGCCCGAGTAATGGATCGTTTGCCGTCGTATTCCTATAGAAGTTGAGGCCTAGCATGCGGATTACTCAAGCGACTCTGGAACACCTGGACCTGTTAACCCCATTATTCGTCAAATACCGTGAGTTCTACGGCGCGCTGCCCTTTCCTGATTCGTCCCGGGCCTTTCTGGAAAAGCGCCTGCGCCGCAAGGAATCGGTGATCTACCTGGCGCTGCCGGATGACGACGACAGCAAGCTGCTTGGCTTTTGCCAGCTGTATCCGAGCTTTTCTTCGCTGTCACTGAAGCGGGTGTGGATCCTCAATGATATCTACGTCGCCGAGGATGCCCGCCGCCAACTGGTGGCCGATAACCTGATGCGCACCGCGAAAAAAATGGCCAAGGAAACCAATGCCGTGCGTTTGCGCGTGTCGACCAGCAGCGATAACGCCGTGGCGCAGAAGACCTATGAGTCCATGGGCTTTCGTGAAGACACCGAGTTCAAGAACTACACCTTACCGATCAGCGAAGAGTGAACACATTCGCCCAAACACCCCAAAAATGTGGGAGCGGGCTTGCTCGCGAATGCGGTGGGTCAGTGATCGATAGGTTGACTGATACACCGCATTCGCGAGCAAGCCCGCTCCCACATTTGGATCAGTACTAGCCAGAATAGCTGCGACATCCCCCGCTACAAAACCAACACGCTTTTCACCACTCAATCCGTATAATGCCGACCTTTTAGGGCTGTAAGAAAATCGGCATACGCCTGTAGCCTTATTACCCGAAGCTTCCGCACAGGCCCGCTGAGCCAGGCCGTCCACACAGGTGCCATCCATGGATTTCAACCCGCTCGACCTTATCCTGCATCTCGACGTGTACCTCGACCTGCTGGTAACCAATTACGGTCCGTGGATCTACGCCATCCTGTTCCTGGTGATTTTTTGCGAAACCGGCCTGGTGGTGATGCCATTCCTGCCGGGTGATTCGCTGCTGTTCATTGCCGGTGCCGTAGCGGCTGGCGGCGGCATGGACCCAGTCCTGCTGGGCGGCCTGCTGATGCTGGCGGCGATCATGGGTGACAGTACCAACTACGTGATCGGCCGAACCGCCGGGGAACGCTTGTTCAGCAATCCCAACTCGAAAATCTTCCGCCGCGACTACCTGCAAAAGACCCACGACTTCTACGACAAGCACGGCGGTAAAACCGTGACCCTGGCGCGCTTCCTGCCGATCCTGCGTACCTTCGCGCCGTTCGTCGCCGGTGTCGCCAGAATGCCTTACCCACGGTTCTTCGGCTTCAGCGTGCTGGGCACCATCCTCTGGGTCGGTGGCCTGGTCACCCTCGGCTACTTCTTCGGCAACGTGCCGTTCATCAAGAAAAACCTGTCGCTGCTGGTGGTGTTCATCATCTTGCTGTCGCTGGTGCCGATGATCATTGGCGTGGCGCGCAGCCGCTTTGGCCGCACCTCATCCGAAGCCAAGCCGCACTGATCGGCCATGTGGTCCCTCAGCGCCTGGCGTCGCCGGCGCATCCTGGCCAAGCATCCCGTTGCCGATGAAACCTGGCAGCGGGTGCGCCATCACCTGACCTTCCTCGACGGCATCAGCGCCGAACAGGATCTATGGCTGCGTGAAGCCAGCATCCTGTTCCTCACCGAAAAACACCTCACGGCCCTGCCCGGCGTCGAACTGCACCAGGAACAACGCCTGCTGCTCGCCGCCCAGGCGCAACTGCCGCTGATGAACCTAGGCGACCTGGACTGGTACCAGGGTTTCCACGAAATCATCCTCTACCCCGATGACTTTCGCAGCCCCCAGCGCCATCGCGACGCCAGCGGCGTGGAACATGAATGGGACGGCGAACACAGTGGCGAAGCCTGGCAGCAAGGCCCGGTGATCCTCGCCTGGCCGGGCGTGCTGGCCAGTGGCAATTGGGAAGGCTACAACCTGGTGATCCACGAACTGGCGCACAAGCTCGACATGCTCAATGGCGATGCCAATGGCCTGCCGCCGTTGCATGGCGACATGCGCGTGCAAGAGTGGGCGAGCGTGATGCAGGGCGCCTATGACGACCTCAACCGCCAGCTCGACCACAACCCCGACGCCGAAACCGCCATCGACCCCTACGCGGCGGAAAACCCTGCGGAATTCTTTGCTGTCACCAGCGAGTATTTTTTCAGCGCCCCGGATTTACTCACAGAAAGTTATCCACAGGTCTACGAGCAACTGAGCCACTTTTACCGCCAGGATCCACTGGCCCGCCTGAAACATCTGCAGGCCAGCGACCCGCGCTATCAGACTGAAGGCTAAGTACCGTACGACGTCTGGCGCGTGGCATCGGCGCAGGAATATGCCTATAATCGCCGCCACTTTTAGGCCAATCCGGCCAGTTTACCTGGCCAATAACGGGGGCAACGCCCAATGAGCTACAGCAAGATTCCGGCTGGCAAAGACCTGCCGAACGACATCTACGTCGCCATCGAGATTCCGGCCAACCATGCGCCGATCAAATACGAAATCGACAAAGACAGCGACTGCCTGTTCGTTGACCGTTTCATGGCCACCCCGATGTTCTACCCGGCCAACTACGGTTTCATCCCTAACACCCTGGCAGACGACGGTGACCCCCTCGACGTGCTGGTCGTGACTCCTTACCCGGTCACCCCAGGTTCGGTCATCCGTGCCCGCCCGGTTGGCATCCTGAACATGACCGACGACGGCGGCGGCGATGCCAAAGTTATCGCAGTACCACACGACAAGCTGTCCCAGCTGTACGTCGACGTGAAGGAATACACCGACCTGCCGCCACTGTTGCTGGAGCAGATCAAGCACTTCTTCGAGAACTACAAAGACCTCGAAAAAGGCAAATGGGTGAAGATCGACGGTTGGGGCAACGCAGACGCCGCCCGTGCCGAGATCATGAAGTCGGTAGCCGCCTACAAAGGCTGATCCCCGCTACTCATTGCCATGGCAATCAAAAAAGCCCCGATCATTCGGGGCTTTTTTTGTGGGAAAAAATAAACAGTAAGTTCAATCAAGTAAACAAAACAGCAACTAGTGTTTAACCAAATACAAAAACACTCGGATTTTACTTGCAATAAGGAAACACCTACATACAGCAACTCAACGCATGGTTTATTTGATCTGTTTTTCCGGCCAGTAAACTCTGCGTTTATGAATACATCAGGTGATCGCTTAAGAACGTTACTTCGGGAAGTTCATCTTTCCGCATCCGACTTCGCCAAGAATCGCGACGTCACGCCCCAGCACGTAAACAACTGGTTCAAGCGTGGCGTGCCCATGGCCCGGCTCGACGAAATAGCAGAACTGCTGTGTGTCACCAGCCGCTGGCTACGTACCGGCGAAGGCCCCAAACACCCGCCGACCAACTACCAACTGGAAGGCCCCAACACTGCAAACAACGCTGCCGCACGCGAAGACTGCGGCCACTACCTCTGCGGCCCCAGCAGCGGCCCGGAAAAAATCGACGTGGAAATCCCCCTCCACGCCTCCTTCAACACCGAAGAAAGCCTACGCCTCTCCCTGCACACCCTGGAACAACTCAACGTCACCGCCGAACGTGCCTTGGGGGCCTACATGGTCGGCAACAGCATGACCGACATCATCCAGGACCGCGCCATCCTGGCCATCGACCGTGGCCGCACGCAAATCATCGACGGCGAAATCTACGCCCTCGAACACGACGGCATGCTGCGCATCAAATACCTCTACAACCGCCCCGGCGGCGGCCTGCGCATCCGCAGCCACAACAGCAACGAACATCCCGACGAACTCCTGACTTACGACCAGCGCTTCGAGCAAAACGTACACATCCTGGGCTGGGTCTTCTGGTGGTCCACCCTCAACAACCGCCGCCCTCCCGTCCCGCTGGACGAGCACCTGATCGGCCACGACAGCTCTAAATCAGACCAGACGCTGGAAAATTGAGAGGAGTGCCAGTATCATGCCCGGCACATTTGGCAGGGGTTGGCGTAGCGCCGACACACCCTGCCCGGCGATGCGGAGGAGTTCCCGCTGATGCCCCCTTTATCACTTGGGCGAGAGCTTGAGTGAACGATTGAAGGCTGGTGAGGTTTACCAAAAATAGACTTAACCAGTCCCCGAGAAGCCGGCCACAAGCCGGCTTTTTAATTGTCCGAAATAAACCTATCCCATCCGAGAATCCACCTGATAGCCTAGCTATTACGGGAGTTTTAGGCATCCCCTTGTCCAATGGCGCTCAACGCCATTTGACCTCATCCGACGATGAAGTGGGGGGACAAGTGGGGGGACAAAAAGGACGACAGGGGAAATCCAATGGGTAAGCTGAATCCGAAACAAGTCGAAAACCTGACCGAACCTGGCACCTATGAGGATGGTGACGGATTACGGTTGGTCGTCAAATCTACCGGACGTAAATCCTGGCTACTTCGCTTCCAACTGGCAGGCCGTCGCAGAGAAATGGGCCTGGGTTCATTCCCAGAAGTAGGCCTCAAGAAAGCCAGGCAAGAAGCCAGTGCTAAACGCAGCCAATTGAGCGACGGTATAGATCCTCTAGCTGCTCGCGACATTGAGCGCGCTGCCCAACTCGAAGCACAACGAACCAGCGAGGCGAAGCAGCTGAAGTTCGAGGCGCTCGCGAAAGAGTACTGCGAAGCACATGGGGGCACCTGGTCAGAAAAGTGGCGTAAAGGCTGGCTACGGAAACTGGAGCTGTATGCTTTTGACCACATCGGCAAGTTGTCAGCCGAGGAGATCGGTACTCCCCAGGTCCTCAAGGTGTTGCAACCCATCTGGGCCACCAAAACAAGAACCGCCGACGAAGTACGTGGGCAGATTGAACAAGTTCTGGACGCTGCCAAGGCACGCAACCTGCGAGAGGGTGAGAACCCTGCTCGCTGGCGTGGGCACTTAGACAATCTGTTGAGTCGTGCTGAAAAGAAAAAGGCTCGAAAGCGTGAGCACTTTGATGCTTTGCGATGGCAGGACGTGCCAGCATTGATGGCCAAACTCAGCACAAACACAACGCTAGCGTCCTTGGCAGCCCAACTGCTGATCATGACCAGCGCACGCGCCCATATGGTGAGGTTCGCACGTTGGGATGAGTTTGACCTGGAAGCTGGCACTTGGTCTCTGCCAGATGAGCGCATGAAGATGCGAGTGGCCTTTGTAATCCCACTTGCCGATCAAGTCATGGTGCTGGTTCAAAGCATTCCAAGAACACCTGAAAGCCCCTTCCTCTTCCCTGGTCAAGGCAAGACAGGAGTGATGCACGCGAATGCTATACGCACCCTTCTGCATGGCATGAAATATGACCACATCACTCGGCACGGTTTTCGTTCTTCATTTCGAGATTGGTCAGGTGAGTGCACAAATTTTCCTCGCGAAGTCTGCGAGATGGCGCTCGCTCACGACGAGCGCGACCAAACCGAGGGAGCCTACTCTCGCACTGACTTTCTCGACAAGCGACGTGCCCTGATGACCGGATGGGCTAATTACTTGACCTCTAAGGAGCCGCCGCAAGCACTCACTCATGAGCTGCAGGTAGCCAAAGTGTAAGGATGGCGTTTACGGGCAACGCAGCTACCACAACTTTGGGAAGATCCATGATAAAAATAAATACCCGCCTGTACGAGAGCATCACATGCCCACGCCAGCTCGGAGATTCACCGCAATCTAAGCATCGCTGCTACCCTGTCGCTTCAATTTCCAGGATAGGAATGTGATTGTGTCGTTCCGGAATTACAGCGAGACAAGCCCAGAAAGGCCTAATTTAGGCACCTTGACGATGCTGCTCACCCAAGCTAAAAATGTCGTAGAGAGCGTGTTCAATCAGCTAGGAACCCCTCCACCTGCACAAAATCAACAATTGCAGACCCTGTATGAAAGGATGGGCAGTTTTGAGATCCAGCCTCACCAGGACAAAAAAGTCGATCTGATTATCCGACAGGGCCAGGTCGCGATTGAAGAACAGTTGATCGAGCATGCCGACACTGCCCTTCGTCAAGCAGTCTACGTGCAGTTTATCCACGACAAATACCTGCCACCACAGAGTACGTCGAGCCCAACCGCCGCCTATGAGCATTACTTGCAGGAAATGATCACGGCCTTGATGCTCGCCAATCGTCACTTGGCGATGCTAGAAGCACTGAAGAACCTAGAGGGCAAACACTATGGGGTACGCGCGGCCCGGGGAGGCCACGCTAAAAACCAACAACCCTCCAGCAAGATGACCTCCCAACTTATTCGCACCATGGTCAAAGGTATGCTCTACAACAAACCTGATCTCGCGAATAGTAATAAAACCGAAGTAGCCGATGAGATGGCCACGCGTATTTACAAAGCCAACCGCGAATTCGAAATGCTTGATATCACTAATATCAACGATTTAAAGCATGAGGTCCGTGATCTTCTGTTCGACTTTGCCAATATCGGTAACCGCGGCAACCGGCGGCAGACAGACCGCCTGCGTCTCGGGCATATCCTGCGTCATTCATTTCCTTCGCGAGATACGGAAGAATCGCGCCAGATGAGTCTCGATGCGGCAAGTACCTTGGGACGGATTGAGGGCGTGAGAACAGCGTTAGCTCTGCAACTTAAGCAGCGCTTTGGAGAATTGTCGAGACCACTAATTTGTAGAAACTCAGACTTCATCTGACAGTTACCGGATTTGAGGTCGTGACTGT
>NZ_JAHIDY010000025.1:0-96395 GCF_018732265.1 Pseudomonas sp. TAE6080 | reverse complement strand
GAGAACCGAAAAGAATGTCCGAAATTACTGGACCAGTTCAGCTTGCTCGCGAAAAACTTGAGAGCTGCGCGGTTACCCTGCAAACGATGCGTTATCGTTGACGTTTTTCGCGAGCAAGCTCGCTCCTACAGGGCCCCTTGCCACAGCTGCAACTCAGTTGAACAAGCGATACCAGAAAATCGCCACTTCCCGCGTCTGCGGGTCAATCCCGCGATAACGCAGGTGGTCGATGCCACCCATCACATAGCCGCTGCGCTCGTATAGCCGGCACGCGCCCAGGTTGTTGTTCTGGGTCTCCAGCATCATCCCCGGCAGGTTTTTCTTGCGGCTCCAGAATTGCGCCACATCCAGCAAGGCCTTGGCCACACCATGTCGGCGGGCCGGCAGCACCACCGCCAGCTCATCAACATGGGCATACCCGTTCCAGTTGGTACTGACGACGATATGGCCGACCGGACGATCATCCAGGTAAGCCATGAACACCGCACTGTCGGCGGCATCGCGATAGCTGGCGAACTCCTCGGGATCGATACCGTAGCATTTGCGATACGGCAGGATCTGCTCCACCGCCCACTGATCGACGGGCTTGCCCAGTTCTGGCGTGCCGTACACGCACACCTCAAAGCTGAAATCATTACCCCATACGTAGGCGTCAAATCCCTCGTCGGCGACTCGCACACTGAGCCCCGGGTACTTCGGATTCACTACAGCTTGCATAACCTTCCTTAACACTTGATGCAATCGACGGTGTAACAACGACCGCTGCCGTCGTCTTCGTGTTGTAACCCATGCACATCGGCGACAAACCCGGGGAAACTGCTATCGAACTCCCGGGCAAAGGCCAGGTAGTCGATGATCGAACGCGTCGATTCAGTAAAGCGCTCCCCCGGCATGATCAGCGGAATACCCGGCGGATAAGGCACCAGCATCACGGCAGCGATACGCCCTGGCAAGGCATCGATGGAGACCGCCTCGACCTCGCCACGGACCAGTTGGTCATAGGCATCGGCCGGTTTCATCGCGATTTCAGGCAAAACGGTGTACATGCGCTTGAGGTGCTTGGCCGTGGCATTACTGCGATAGCAGCCATGCAACTGGTCGCACAAATCCTGCAAACCCAGGCCCTGATAGCGTGCCGGACCTTGCTGGAATACCGACGGCAGGCAACTGGCCAGGCTGGTATTGGCGTCGTAACTGCGCTTGAACTCCAGCAATTCCGTCAGCAGGGTACTCCACTTACCTTTGGTAATACCCATGGAGAACAGCACCAGGAACGAATACAGCCCGGTCTTTTCTACGACCAGGCCACGTTCCCAAAGGAATTTGCTGACCACCGCCGCCGGAATCCCGCAGTCACTCAAAGCGCCACCCGCTGTCAGGCCGGGCATGACCAGGGTGACCTTGATCGGGTCGAGCAACACATAGTCTTCGGCGATATCCCCAAAGCCATGCCAGTCTGCTTCCGGCTGCAACAACCAGTCAGCCGTCGCGACCCGGTCGATACCGGCCACCGAAGGCGGTTGCCAGATGGAGAACCACCAATCATCGGCGGCGATATGCTGGCGCAGATTGGCCAGGGCCCGGCGAAAGCTCAGGGCCTCATCGAACATTTCCTGGAGCAGCGAGCGCCCTGCCGGTCCTTCCATCATGGCCGATGCCACGTCCAGGGAGGCGATGATGCTGTACTGCGGCGAGGTAGAGATATGCATCATGAACGCCTCATTGAAGCGATCACGATCCAGTTGCCGCGCCCCACCGTCCTGTACATGGATCATCGAGGCCTGGCTGAATGCCGCCAACAATTTGTGCGTCGAGTGCGTGGTGAACACCAGCGGGCTGTCGGGCGTACGCGAGGTACCCATGCCATAGCGCCCGGCGAAAAACTCGTGGAAGGCGGCATAGGCGTACCAGGCCTCGTCAAAGTGCAGCACTTCGACACTGTTGCCCAATTGCTGCTTGATCAACTCGGCGTTGTAACACAGGCCGTCATAGGTCGAGTTGGTCACCACCGCGAGCTTGACCTTGGGTTCGCGACCACGGGTCAAGGGGCTGGCCTGGATCTTCGCGCGAATCGACTCGCGGCTGAATTCCGTCAGTGGAATCGGGCCGATGATCCCCAGCTCATTGCGCTCCGGGCACAAGTACAGCGGGATCGCCCCGGTCATGATGATCGAGTGCAACACCGACTTATGGCAGTTGCGATCCACCAGCACCAGATCATCGCGCCCGACCATGGAGTGCCAGACAATTTTGTTCGCGGTAGACGTGCCATTGATCACGAAGAACGTGTGGTCAGCACCAAAGTTACGGGCCGCGCGGGCTTCGGCTTCGGCCAAGGGGCCGGTGTGATCCAGCAACGAGCCCAGCTCCGGCACCGACACTGACAAGTCAGAACGCAGGGTGTTCTCCCCGAAGAACTGATGAAACGCCTGCCCCACCGGGCTTTTGCGATAGGCAACGCCACCACCGTGCCCTGGGGTGTGCCAGGAATAATTGGAATCAGCCGTGTGCTGCACCAGGGCCTTGAAGAATGGCGGCAACAGGCCATCAAGGTAAGTACGCGCCGCGCGGGCCACCTGCCGGGCCAGGAACGGCACGGTATCTTCAAACAGGTAGAGAATGCCACGCAGTTGGTTGAGCTCGCTCATGGCATCGGCCGGGGCATTTTCCAGAGTGACTTGCTCACCCAGGGCAAAGATCGGCAGGTTGGGCGCACGCAGGCGTGCCAGGCGGATCAGCTCCACCATATTTTGCAGCAGATGGGTATTTTCCCCGGCGCCTTCAGCGGCGATCAACATGCATGCCAAGCCATGATGGGTCGAGGCCACCAACCGGCCTTCGGCGTAATCCATGGCGGAAAAAATGCTGAAACCCTCTTGCTCCAATTCCCGGGCGATTCCTCGGACCCGATCACCTGCAACGGTGTCAGCCTTGATGTCGCGGTGCACGATCAGGATGGGGAACTTCAGGTCTTTGTACATGAGGGCTTGGCGTCCTGAGGGCGATGTACTCAGGGTAGAAGCTGGGAGCGAATGTGGCGAATGAAGATAATAACTAATGTAGGAATGGGCTTGTGTGGGAGCGGGCTTGCCCGCGATAGCGGTGGACCAGTAACGAATGCGCTGACTGTCACACCGCAATCGCGGGCAAGCCCGCTCCTACATTTTTGACCGCAATTAGTGCTGGGTCAGTTGGGTCCACAAGGCTGGCGCACCCGCCGACTTGGCGATGGCTTCCAGGCGTGCCGCGTGCTCGGCCATGTCCTGCTCGCTGGCGCGGATGATGGTGGTGGCTTTGCGATCAGCCGGCAGGCGGCGGATTTCCGAAGGCCGGTTGCCCGAGCCTTCTGCCGAACCGTTGCCATCGGAGGCGTTACCCGCCAGGGACAGGCTGGTCTGCCCACCGGTCATGGTCAGGTAGACGTCCGCCAGGATCTCGGAGTCAAGCAAGGCGCCGTGCAATTCACGGCCGGAGTTGTCGACCCCATAACGCTTGCACAAGGCATCGAGGCTGTTGCGCTGGCCCGGGTGGCGCTCACGGGCCATCATCAGGGTATCGAGGATCGAGCAATGACGGGTGATGTCAGCGCGATCCGCCTGGCCCATCAGGGCGAATTCGTTGTTGATGAAGCCAACGTCGAACGCCGCGTTATGGATAATCAGTTGCGCGCCGTTGATGAACTCGAAAAACTCATCGGCAACTTCCGCAAAGCGCGGCTTGCCCACCAGGAACTCGTTGGTAATGCCGTGGACGCCAATCGCGCCTTCGTCACTTTCCCGGTCGGGTTGCAGATACACGTGGAAATGCCGACCGGTGAGGCGGCGGCCCATCAACTCGACACAACCGATTTCAATGATCCGGTGACCATCGGTCACCGGCATGCCGGTGGTTTCGGTATCGAGTACAACAGATCGGATGGCCATCAGGGTTCAGCTCTCAACGGTGTGTGTATTTCAAGGGGCGGGATATTAGCACGCTCTATAACCCCGTGGCGGCAACGGCCGACGACAGCCGATGGGTTTTGGGAAAAACCGGTAAGGTATTAATTAGCGATCAATTCCCTTCGTTTATCCAATAAGTCGATGATTGCCCGTTTACCCCACACCAAAGAGCGCCAACATCCAGATGATTGAAACTCGCCATGCCATCGCCCTACTGATTAGCAGCCTGCTTCTTGGGGGGTGCGTGTCCCAGCCCTCCACCGACACTTCGGCCGGGCAACTGCCACTGATTGTCGCCCACCGAGGAGGCACTGCTGACTTTCCCGAGAACACCTTGCTGGCAATCGACAATGCCCTGCGCAATAACGTCGATATGCTTTGGCTCACGGTACAACTGAGCCGTGACCAGATCCCCGTGCTGTACCGGCCGGCAGACCTGAGCGCCAACACCAACGGTTCGGGCGCGGTGGCCGAGAAAACCCTGGCCCAGTTGCAACAGCTCAATGCCGGCTGGCAGTTCAAACAGGATGCGGCCAATGGCCAGGTACTATTTCCTTATCGCCAGCATCCGGTGACGTTGCCGTCATTGCAGCAAGCGTTGGCGGCCGTTCCAGCCAATATTACGATCATCCTCGACATGAAGGCCCTGCCTGCCGACACCCAGGCCAAGGCGGTGGCGCAAGTACTGGAACGCAACCAGGCATGGGACCGAGTGCTGATTTACTCCACGGATGCCAGCTACCAGCAGGCTTTCGCGCAGTACCCAAAGGCCCGCCTGTTTGAATCCCGGGATCAGACCCGCGACCGCCTGGCCAGTGTCGCCCTGGCCCACAATTGCCAACCGGCACCACAAATGGGGAGCTGGGTAGCGTTTGAATATCAGCGCAAGGTCGATCTGGTGGAAACCTTTACCCTTGGAGAGGCACGTTCAGCAGTCAATGCCAAGTTGTGGACGCCCCAGGCCATCGACTGTTTCCAGTCCAAGGGCAAGGTGAATATCCTGACGATTGGCGTTAACAGTGAGGAAGACTATCGGGCTGCGGCGTGCCTGAACGTCGACGCGGTGCTGGTGGATTCGCCTCGCACGATGCAAGGCGTGAAGCAGCGGCTCGAATGGCCGCTGCGGTGTAACTGACGGTCAGCTCTGCTTGTAGCCGCGCACGTCATCCACGCCACGATTGGCCAACTGGTCGGCCCGCTCGTTGCCTGGATGGCCGATGTGCCCGCGCACCCATTTCCAGGTGATGTTGTGGCGGTTGCACTGCTCATCCAGCAACTGCCACAGGTCAGCGTTCTTCACCGGCTCCTTGGCAGCGGTTTTCCAGCCGCGCTTTTTCCAGTTGACCATCCACTCGTTGATGCCTTTCATGACGTATTGCGAGTCCGTCACCAGCAGCACATCGCAGCGGCGCTTGAGTTCTTCGAGGCCGCGAATGGCGCCCATCAGCTCCATGCGGTTGTTGGTGGTATTGGCTTCGCCGCCCCACAGCTCCTTCTCCACGCCCTTGCACACCAGCAAGGCGCCCCAGCCGCCCGGACCAGGATTGCCCTTGCAGGCGCCGTCGGTAAAGAGTTCTACGCTATCGGTCATTACGCTATCCATCAAAGCGGGTTGCCGGCAATCGACCGGCAGCTCCCGAGGTCGAACACTACGACCAAAATTCCAGAAAAGTGATTTATGGCTCGCTGGAGCGACGGTTGACCTTGGCCAGGGGCATCGGCACCAGTTTACCCATGGGCTCGCGCCGGACCTGGCTCACCGGCCGCAACCCGACCACGATCTTGCGGGCCACCAGCAGGTAGAAACCGCCACCGGACAACTGCCAGGCACCGGCCTTGCGCTCCCAGCCAGCCAAACGGCCCTGCCACTTGGGCGAGGCAAGCGGCGGACGATAGCACCCGAAGCGGCGTTTCTCCAGCGCGAAGCCCAGCAGGTTCAACCAGTCGCTGACCCGCGAAGGCGAGATGCAGCGGGCCTGGCTCAATGCGTCATGGGCAAAGACGTGCCGCAGGCCCCATGAACTCCAGGGGTTGATGCCGACGATCAATAAATGGCCGCCAGGACGCACGGCGCTGGCCGCTTCACGCAGCAACCCGTGGGGTGACAGGCAGAAATCCAGGCCATGCTGCATCACCACCACATCGGCCGCGTGCTCGCTCAAGGGCCAGGCCTGTTCCTCGCACACAATCTCGACCCCGGGCAACGGCGCGCCCAGGCGTACATTGCGCTGCACCTGGCGCGCGGGCGGCGGTGTCTGGGCCGATGGGCCGTAATGCACCAGGTAGCCACCGAAGAAGCGCTCCAGCTCTTCTTCAAGCATCAACCGCTCTTGTTCCAGCAGAAATTGCCCGATCGGCCCGGACAGCCATTCACGGGCTGCGCTGATCAAGGCCAGCCATTCGGGATCGGCCTGGGCGAACGCTTTATCAGTCATTGCATTCTCCAACTCGCCAAGACGTTCTAAGATGCACCAATGTGTTCAGCTTGGCGAATAGAAGAATGATACAGATCAGTGCCCTGCCCGCCTTCACCGATAACTACATCTGGTTGTTACAAGACCATCGCAGCCATCGTTGCGCGGTGGTCGACCCCGGCGATGCCGCGCCCGTGCTGGCGTGGCTTGCACAGCACCCGGACTGGACCCTCAGCGACATCCTGGTAACTCACCATCATCCTGACCACGTGGGCGGGGTCGAACAGCTCAAGCAAGTCTCAGGCGCCACGGTCTATGGCCCGGCCAACGAAAAGATCCCGGCCCGTGATGTTGCGCTCAACGATAACGACCAGATCGAGGTGCTGGGCTGGGACTTCGACGTGCTCGCCGTACCGGGCCATACCCTCGGGCATATAGCCTTTTATCATCATGGCTTGCTGTTCTGCGGCGATACGCTGTTCGCCGCCGGTTGCGGACGCTTGTTCGAAGGCACACCGAAGCAGATGTACAACTCCCTTGAGCGCCTGGCCGCCCTGCCGGCCGACACGCTGGTCTACTGCACCCACGAATACACACAAAGTAACCTGCGTTTTGCCCAGGCCGTGGAACCGGATAACACCGATATTGCCGAACGGGTGGCAAAAGTCAGCCAACTCCGGGCAGGCGGCAAGATGACTCTGCCCTCGACCCTGGCCCTGGAAAAACTGACCAACCCTTTTTTGCGCACCGCTGAAACATCCGTTAAACAAAAAGCGGACGAGCGGAATGGCCGCGATAACCGCTCTGGGAGCGAGGTGTTTGCTAGCTTGCGCGCTTGGAAAGATACGTTCTAAGCAGACAGGTTCTGATACAAAATTTCTGAGTGGTTGACCGGAACCGAAGCGCTTTCTAGAATCGCCCGACATTTTTGCCCGGAACTAACTTCCAGCCAATGTCGTCATCTATTCGTAAATCCAACCATTCAGACGCATTGACCCGCCTGGCTCAAGCCATTGCGGTGGCTGTATCCGCAACTCTGGCGGGCTGCCAAACGACCAATTACGCTGCACAATCCACCGTGCAACCCAAACCTGTCTTAACTGCCAAGATCAAGCAAAAACCCCTTTGGCTCTCAGAGAAGCCAAGCCCACAGGTGCCCCAGGATGTCTGGGAGCGCATGCGCCAGGGGTTCCAATTGCAGGACGGCGTCGGCGTCAACCCGCGTATCGAGCAACAACGCCTGTGGTTCGCCAGCAACCCCTCTTTCCTGGAGAACGCCGGCGAACGCGGCAGTCTCTATATTCATTACATCGTCGAGCGCCTTGAAGAGCGCAACATGCCCCTGGAGCTGGCGCTGCTGCCAGTCATTGAAAGTGCCTACAACCCAATGGCCTATTCACGCAGCGATGCGGTCGGCTTGTGGCAGTTCATTCCCTCCACCGGGCGCTACTTCAACCTGCGCCAGACCCGCGCCTATGATGGCCGTCGCGATATCACCGCCTCCACCACTGCGGCCCTGGACTATCTGACACGTCTGCATGACATGTTCAACGGCGACTGGTTGCTGGCCCTGGCGGCCTATAACGCGGGTGAAGGCACGGTCAGCCGGGCCATCGAGCGCAACGAAAAGCTCGGCCTGCCCACCGACTACTGGAACCTGCCGCTGCCCCAGGAAACCAAGGACTACGTGCCCAAGTTCCTGGCGCTGTCCCAAGTGGTGCTGGCTCCCGAGGCCTACGGCGTCAACCTGAACCCGATTGCCAACGCACCGTACTTCGAGATGGTTGAAGTCAAGCAAAGCATGGACCTGTCCCGGGTCGCCGCGCTGGCCGAGATCGACGAAGACGAACTGTTCCAGCTCAACCCGGCCTTCAAGCAACGCACTACCCTGGACGGCCCCCAGCATTTGCTGGTGCCCACCTCCAAGGCGCA
This sequence comes from Pseudomonas sp. TAE6080, assembly GCF_018732265.1. Lineage (NCBI taxonomy): Bacteria > Pseudomonadati > Pseudomonadota > Gammaproteobacteria > Pseudomonadales > Pseudomonadaceae > Pseudomonas > Pseudomonas sp. TAE6080. The sequence goes on along the minus strand of NZ_JAHIDY010000025.1, from coordinate 88,108 downwards.
ATTGCTGGCCAGTAGCCTGTCCTCGATGAATCCCGAGGAATTGTTGAGCCTGCGCCCGAAAAAGCCGGTGTTCGACGAGGTCGAGCACAAGGCCGTGGCCGGCCGCTCGCTCAGCTACAAGGTCAAGAGTGGTGACAACCTGACGCTGATTGCCAAGGCCAACAAGGTCGACGTGCATGACCTGCAGCGCTGGAACAAGCTCAATGGCCAGGCCTTGAAAGTCGGCCAGACCCTGGTGATGCAGGACACCCGCAAAGTCGTGGCCAAGGCTGGCGGCAAGAAGCCGGTGCAGTACAAGGTCAAGAAAGGTGACTCGCTGTACATGGTTGCCAAGCGCTTCAACGTCGAGATGCAACATCTCAAGCGTTGGAACCCACGCACTGGCCAGGCGCTGAAGCCGGGGCAGATGCTGGTGGTGTCCGGGCCAAGATAAACTGAACGGCAGGCTTGTGTGGGAGCTGGCTTGCCTGCGATTGCATCTGCGCGGTGTAACTGATTCACCGCGGTGCTTGCATCGCAGGCAAGCCAGCTCCCACATTTGCTCCGCGCACCGCTCAAGATCCCACCGGGCCTGAAAATGGCCTTTTCAACAGCCTTTTTCCAAGTGGAACAAGCTGTTACTGTACCGATCATAAAGCCCAAGCCGCCTGGATCGGATCTCTGACTTGAAGCGTCCCCTCCTTCTACTAATAAGTCTGGCCTTGAGCTTTAGTGCGAACGCGACCATTACCGAGAACCACGGTTATGCGCAGTTCGGTACGCTCAAGTACCCGGCCAAATTCACCCACTTCGATTGGGTAAACCCCGCAGCGCCCAAGGGCGGCACCTTGCGGGTCATGGCCTTTGGCACGTTTGACACCCTCAATCCCTACACATTCAAGGGCTCAAGCCCGGTCTCCACCGCTAACTTCCTGCAATACGGGGTCAATGAGCTCAACGAGCCGTTGATGGTCGGCACCGGGCAGTACGCCCCTTCCGGCGACGAGCCCACGTCCAGTTATGGCCTGATAGCCCAATCGGTGGAATACAGCGAGGATCGCAGTTGGGTGGTGTTCAACCTGCGCCCGCAAGCGCGCTTCCATGACGGCAAGCCCATCACCGCCGACGATGTAGCGTTTTCCTATCGCACATTGCTGACCGAAGGCCATCCGCAATACCGCACCAATTTGCAGGAAGTGGCCCGGGTGGACGTACTCAACCCCCACCGCATCCGCTTCGTGTTCAAGCGCGCCGGCAACCCACTGTTGATCCTGCGCCTGGGTGAATTGCCGGTGCTACCCCAGCATTACTGGAAGAACCGCGACTTCAAGGCCACCACCTTCGAACCGCCACTGGGCAGCGGGCCTTATCGGATCAGCCAGGTCCAGCCAGGCCGGCAACTGGTGTTCGAGCGGGTCAAGGACTATTGGGGCAAGGACCTGCCGGTCAATCGCGGGTTCTACAACTACGACAAAGTCGAGGTGGAGTTCTACCGCGACAGCGACGTGGCCTTCGAAGCCTTCAAGGCCGGCGAGTTCGATATCTATATCGAGCACCAGGCCAAGAACTGGGCCAATGGCTACAACTTCCCGGCAGTCAATCGTGGCGAGGTGATCAAGGCGCAGATCGCCCACCAGATCCCGACCCAGAGCCAGGGCCTGTTCATGAACAGCCGCCGCGCCACGTTCAGCCAGGCCAAGGTGCGTGAAGCACTGGGGCTGATGTTCGATTTCGAATGGACCAACCGCACTCTGTTCAGCGGCGCCTATAAACGCACCTTGAGCTACTACCCCAACAGCGAGTTCTCGGCCAGTGGCCTGCCGGTGGGCCATGAATGGCTGATGCTCTCGCCCTATCGCGAACAACTGCCGGCCAATCTGTTTACCCAGGCCTTCAGCCTGCCGCAGACCGACGGCCGTGGCATCCCCAGGGAGACCTTGCGCCGCTCCCTCGGCTTGCTGGCAGAAGGCGGCTGGAAACTTTCCGGCCAGCGCCTGCTCAATAGCGACGGGCAGCCGCTGCGTTTCGAGATCCTGCTGGTCAATCCGAACCTGGAGCGGATTCTGCAACCTTATGTCGAAAACCTGCGCAGCATCGGCATCGATGCGCGCTTGCGCACTGTGGATCGTGCGCAGTACAAGCAGCGCCTCGACCAGTTCGATTTCGACATGATCCTGATGACCCTCAACCAGACTCTCAGCCCCGGCCTTGAACAGTGGCAGTACTTCCACTCCACCCAGGCCGCGATCAAGGGCAGCAAGAATTACGCAGGCATCGCCAACCCGGTGGTCGACCACCTGCTGGAACAATTGCTCGCCGCGCAGACCCGCGACCAGCAAGTCGCCGCCGGCCGGGCCCTGGACCGGGTCCTGCTGTGGCAGCACTACAGTATTCCCAATTGGTATCTCAACTATCATCGCCTGGCGTACCGTAACCGGTTCGCCTTCGTCACCACGCCGCCCTATAGCCTGGGCCTGAGCGCATGGTGGCTGAAAGCTTCGGAGAAACCCCAATGATGGCTTTGCGTACTGCGATTATCAGTGGCCTGTTGTTGTGCACCCAGGCTGTTGCCGCCCCTCAACATGCCTTGACCCTGTATGACGAGCCGCCCAAGTACCCGGCCAATTTCAAGCATGTCGACTACGTCAATCCCGACGCGCCCAAGGGCGGCACTTTTCGTGAGTCGGCCATGGGCAGCTTCGACAGCCTCAACCCGTTTATCAGCAAAGGCGTGCCCGCCGACAATATTGGCCTGGTCTTCGACACCCTGGCCCAGCAAGGCCTGGACGAGCCCATCACCGAGTACGGCCTGATCGCCGGCAAGATCGAAAAAGCCCCCGATAACAGCTGGGTACGCTTTTACCTGCGGCCCGAAGCGCGCTTCCACGATGGCCATCCGGTACACGCCGAAGACGTGGTGTTCACCTTTGAAACCCTGATCAAACAAGGCAGCCCCATCTACCGCACCTACTACGCTGACGTCGCCGAAGTGGTGGCCGAAGACCCGCTGCGGGTGCTGTTCAAGTTCAAACACACCAGCAACCGTGAGCTGCCGCTGATCCTCGGCCAGTTGCCCGTACTGCCCAAGCATTGGTGGGCCGGGCGCGACTTTGCCAAAAGCAGCCTGGAGATTCCCCTGGGCAGCGGCCCGTACAAGGTGGCCGAGGTCAAGCCGGGGCGTTCGATCCGCTACGAGCGGGTCAAGGATTACTGGGCCAAGGACCTGCCGATCAACAAGGGCCTGTACAACTTCGATTACCGCATCAGCGATTACTATCGCGACAACACCGTGGCCCTGGAAGCCCTCAAGGCCGGGCAATTCGACTACTGGCAGGAAACCACGGCCAAGAACTGGGCCAATGCCTACAACGTCCCGGCCGTCGCCGAGGGGCGGTTGATCAAGGAAGAACTGCCCAACGGCAATCCCACCGGGATGCAGGGTTTTGTGTTCAATATCCGCAAGCCAATGTTCCAGGACGTGCGGGTGCGCAAGGCCATCAGCCTGTTGCTGGACTTTGAATGGAGCAACAAGCAACTGTTCAACGGCGCCTACACCCGCACCCGCAGTTATTTCGAAAACTCGGACATGGCTGCCACCGGCCTGCCCGGCCCCGCCGAACTGGCGATTCTCGAACCGCTGCGCGGCCGAATCCCGCCGCAAGCGTTCACCGAAGCCTTCGCCCCGCCCAAAACCGACGCCAGCGGCATGATCCGCACCCAGCAGCGCGAAGCCTACCAACTGTTGCAGGAAGCCGGCTGGCGCATCGTCGACGACAAGATGGTCGACACCAACGGCAAACCGGTGAGCATCGAATTCATGCTGTTCCAGACCGACTTCGAGCGCATCCTGCTGCCCTTCAAGCGCAACCTGGCAGACCTGGGTATCGAGTTGGTGATCCGCCGGGTCGACGTCTCGCAGTACGTCAATCGCGTACGTTCCCGGGATTTCGACATGATGGTCGGCAGTTTCCCGCAGTCCTCCTCACCGGGTAACGAACAGCGTGAATTCTGGCAAACGAGCAGTGCCGACAACCCCGGCAGCCGCAACTACATCGGCCTCAGGGATCCGGCCATCGACGAATTGGTGGAGCAGTTGATCAACGCCGACTCACGCAACAGCCTGGTGGCCCACGCCAAGGCCCTGGACCGGGTACTGCAGTTTGGCTACTACGTGATCCCCAACTGGCACATCAAGACTTACCGCGTGGCCTATTGGAATCACCTTGGCCACCCCAAAGTCCCTCCGCGCTATGACGTAGGCATCAATACCTGGTGGATCAAACCCCACACGCCACCGGCAATGACGCCGCCCACAGACACCAGCGCCGACCCGGCGAGCGGAGGCGACTGACATGCTGGCTTATATTTTTCGCAGGTTGCTGCTGATCATTCCGACGCTGTTCGGCATCTTGCTGATCAACTTTGTCATCATCCAGGCCGCACCCGGCGGCCCGGTGGAGCAAATGATCGCCAAGCTCGAAGGCTTTGAAGGTGCCACCAGCCGCATCGCCGGTGGCGGCGCCGAAGTCTCGGTGGCCGGCTCCAGCTACCGTGGCGCCCAGGGCCTGGACCCGACGCTGATCAAGGAAATCGAGAAGATGTACGGCTTCGACAAGTCGGCGCCGGAACGCTTGTGGATCATGGTCAAGAACTACGCCCAGCTGGACTTTGGCGACAGCTTCTTTCGCGATGCCAAGGTCATCGACCTGATCAAGGAGAAGATGCCAGTGTCCATCTCCCTCGGGTTATGGAGCACCCTGATCATGTACCTGGTCTCGATCCCCCTGGGGATCGCCAAGGCCACCCGGCATGGCAGCCACTTTGACGTGTGGACCAGTTCGGCGATCATCGTCGGTTATGCGATCCCGGCGTTCCTGTTTGCCATCCTGTTGATCGTGGTGTTTGCCGGCGGCAGTTATTTCGACTGGTTCCCCCTGCGCGGGCTGACATCCAACAACTTTGACGAACTGAGCTGGGGCGGCAAGATCCTCGACTACTTCTGGCACCTGGCACTGCCGGTCACGGCCCTGGTGATCGGTAACTTCGCCACCATGACGTTGCTGACCAAGAACAGCTTTCTCGATGAAATCAACAAACAGTACGTGATCACCGCCAAGGCCAAGGGCCTGACCAATCACCGCGTGCTCTACGGCCACGTGTTCCGCAATGCCATGTTGTTGGTGATCGCCGGTTTCCCTTCGGCGTTTATCGGTATCTTCTTTACCGGCTCGCTGCTGGTGGAAGTGATTTTCTCCCTCGACGGCCTGGGTCTGATGAGCTTTGAAGCCGCGATCAACCGCGATTACCCGGTGGTGTTCGGCACCCTGTTTATCTTCACCCTGCTGGGGTTGGTGGTGAAACTGATTGGTGATTTGACCTACACCCTGGTCGACCCACGCATCGACTTCGAAAGCCGGGAGCATTGAGATGAACCTATCCCCCCTCAATCGCCGCCGTTTCGAACGTTTCAAGGCCAACAAGCGCGGCTGGTGGTCGCTGTGGCTGTTCCTGATCCTGTTTGGCCTGAGCCTGGGCGCCGAGCTGATCGCCAATGACAAGCCGCTGGCGGTGCATTACGACGGCGACTGGTACTTCCCGGCACTCAAGCGCTACCCGGAAACCGCCTTCGGCGGTGAGTTCCCCCTGGAAGCCAACTACAAAAGCCCGTACATCCGCGAACTGCTCAAGGCCAAGGATGCCTGGACGCTCTGGGCGCCGATCCCCTACAGCTACCAGAGCATCAACTACGACCTGAAAGTCCCGGCACCGGCACCGCCGTCGGCCGATAACCTGCTGGGCACCGATGACCAGGGCCGGGATGTGCTGGCGCGGGTGATCTATGGCTTTCGGGTCTCGGTGCTGTTTGCCCTGACCCTCACCGTATTGAGTTCGATCATCGGTGTGGCAGCCGGCGCCTTGCAGGGCTTCTATGGCGGCTGGGTCGACCTGGCCGGCCAGCGCTTCCTGGAAATCTGGTCGGGCTTGCCGGTGCTGTACCTGCTGATCATCCTCGCCAGCTTTGTGCAGCCCAACTTCTGGTGGCTGCTGGGGATCATGCTGCTGTTTTCGTGGATGAGCCTGGTGGACGTGGTGCGCGCCGAGTTCCTGCGCGGGCGCAACCTGGAATATGTGCGTGCCGCGCGGGCGCTGGGCATGCAGAACGGTGCGATCATGTTCCGCCATATCCTGCCCAACGCCATGGTCTCGACCATGACCTTCATGCCCTTCATCTTGACCGGCGCCATCGGCACCCTGACCGCCCTGGACTTCCTCGGCTTCGGCCTGCCCGCCGGCTCGCCGTCCCTGGGCGAACTGGTAGCCCAGGGCAAATCCAATCTGCAGGCGCCGTGGCTGGGCATCAGCGCCTTTGCGGTGCTGGCGATCATGTTGAGTTTGCTGGTGTTTATCGGCGAGTCCGCTCGCGATGCCTTCGACCCGAGGAAATGAGATGAACCAGGACAATCTGATCGAAGTCCGCGACCTCAGTGTCGAGTTCGTCACCGGCGAGCAGCATCAGCGCGTGGTGGAAAACATCAGCTTCGATATCCGCCGTGGGGAAACCCTGGCCCTGGTCGGCGAAAGCGGCTCCGGCAAATCGGTGACTGCCCACTCGATCCTGCGCCTGCTGCCCTACCCCCTGGCGCGGCATCCGTCCGGCACGATCGGGTATGCCGGACAGGATCTGCTGACCATGAAAGAAAAACCCTTGCGCCAGATCCGCGGCAACCGCATTGCGATGATCTTCCAGGAACCGATGACCTCGCTGAACCCGCTGCACTCCATCGAAAAGCAGATCAACGAGGTGCTAGGCCTGCACAAGGGCCTGACCGGCAAGGCCGCGACCCTGCGCACCCTGGAACTGCTGGAGCTGGTGGGCATCCCCGAGCCGCACAAACGTCTCAAGGCCCTGCCCCATGAACTGTCCGGCGGCCAGCGCCAGCGGGTGATGATCGCCATGGCCCTGGCCAACGAGCCGGAGCTGCTTATCGCCGATGAGCCGACCACGGCCCTGGACGTCACCGTGCAGTTGAAGATCCTCGAACTGCTCAAGGAACTGCAGGCGCGCCTGGGCATGGCGTTGCTGCTGATCAGTCATGACTTGAACCTGGTACGGCGCATTGCCCACCGCGTGTGTGTGATGCAGCGCGGTTGCATTGTCGAACAGGCCTCCTGCGAGGAACTGTTCCGCGCCCCCCAGCACCCCTATACCCAGGAACTGCTGGCCGCCGAGCCCAGCGGTGGACCGGCCACCAACGCCATTGGCCCGCCGCTGCTGGAAGTCGACGACCTGAAGGTCTGGTTCCCGATCAAGAAAGGCTTTTTGCGCAGCACCGTCGATTACGTCAAGGCGGTGGACGGTATCCACTTCAGCCTGCCCCAGGGGCAGACCCTGGGCATCGTCGGGGAAAGTGGCTCCGGCAAATCCACCCTCGGCCTGGCGATCCTGCGCTTGATCGGCAGCAAGGGCGGGATCCGTTTTGAAGGCCAGCAACTGGACCAACTGACCCAGCAACAGGTGCGGCCATTGCGCCGGGAAATGCAAGTGGTGTTCCAGGACCCGTTCGGCAGCCTGAGCCCACGCATGTGCGTCAGCGAGATCGTTGGCGAAGGCTTGCGCATTCACAAGATCGGCACGGCAGCCGAGCAGGAAGAGGCGATTATCGCAGCGCTCAAGGAAGTCGGGCTGGACCCGCAGACCCGCCACCGCTACCCCCATGAGTTCTCCGGCGGCCAGCGCCAGCGCATTGCTATCGCCCGCGCGCTGGTGCTCAAGCCACGCTTGATCCTGCTGGATGAACCGACCTCGGCCCTGGACCGTACGGTACAACGCCAGGTAGTGGAGCTGCTGCGCAACCTGCAGGCCAAGTACAACCTGACCTACTTGTTCATCAGCCACGACCTGGCGGTGGTCAAAGCGCTGAGCCACCAATTGATGGTGGTCAAGCAGGGCCAGGTAGTGGAACAGGGCGATGCCAAGACCATCTTCGCCGATCCGCAGCATGCTTATACCCGGCAGTTGCTAGAGGCGGCGTTCCTGGTGCCGACCTCCCGCATCTGATTCAGGGGGATCCTGTGGGAGCTGTCTCGCCCGGCGAGGCTGCGATAGCGATGTGGCGGACCCACCGCTATCGCAGGCAAGCCAGCTCCCACATTTGATCTGTGCAGATCTGCCGGCAAAGTCTTTCGCAAAAGCAAACCAATATCATTTGCGCTGCCCACAGGCCTTTGCTTTAATCGCGACCAATTCCTATTCACGTCATGGCATCAGCGCCGGATGGATATTGTGTCGACCTCCCCCACTTCGTTCAGTCAGCTCTACGGCAGCCACCACTCCTGGCTGCTGGGCCTGTTGCGCCGGCGTCTGAGCAACCGCTGGGATGCCGCCGACCTGGCGCAGGACACCTTTATCCGCGTGCTGAAACGCCCGCCCGACCAGGCCGACCCGGTGCGCGAGCGTTCGTACCTGGCGACCATCGCCCGCGGCCTGTGCATTGACCACTGGCGCCGTCGCCAACTGGAGCAGGCCTGGCTGCAAAGCCTCGCCGATCGCCCACAAGCGGTGCAGCCATCGCTGGAGCAGCGGGCGATCATCGTCGAAACCCTGTACGAGGTCGACGCCATGCTCGCGCGGCTGCCGCACAAGGTTCGCGAGACGTTTCTGCTGGCGCAACTGCATGGCATGACCTACAAGCAAATCGCCCTGCAACTGGGGGTCTGTGAGCGCATGGTGAAAAAATACATGGCCCAGGCGCTGCTGCACTGCGCGGTGCTCGAAGCCGAACTCGACGGATTGCTGGTGGAATGACCCCCAGCGCCAAACTCAGCCATGCCAGCCTGCAACAAGCAGCCCAATGGTATGTGCGCCTACAGGACCCGCAAGGCGGCAGCCAGGCGCAGCAACATTGGCAAACATGGCTCGGGCAGAGCCCCGAGCATCAGGCCGCCTGGCGGTACGTCGAACGCGTCAGCCAACGTTTTGCTCCCCTGAGCGATGAACCCGTCAGCGCCGGACGGGCCCTGCGCAGCACGCGCAGACAAACCCTCAAGACGCTGATGGTGTTGGGTGCCGGTTCAGCCCTGGCCTGGGGCACCTGGCGCAGCACCGCCCTGCCCCGTGTGGTGGGTGGCTGGAGTGCCGACTACGCCACGGCCAGCGATGAAATCCGCGATGCATTGCTCGACGACGGTACGCATATCTGGCTAAACGCCCTGAGCGCCATGGACGTGCGCTTCGACGCGCACCAGCGCCTTCTGCACCTGCGCTTCGGCGAAGTGCTGATCGATACCGCCAAGGACCTCAGCCGACCGTTCCTGGTCGATACCGAACACGGACGGATGCGTGCCCTCGGCACCCGCTTCAGTGTGCTGCAGGGTGATGACAGCACCACACTCAACGTGTTTGATGGACGGGTCGAAGTGCGCACCGCCCAAAACCAGCACGTGCGCATTGTGGAGGCGGGACAACAAGCCGTGTTCAATCGCGCTGCCATCCACAACACCGCGCAAGCCTCCGCCAGCCGTGAAGCCTGGAGCCGCGGGGTGCTGCTGGCCGACAACCTGCCCCTGGGCCAATTGATTGGCGAACTGAACCGCTACCGCCCAGGCCATTTGGGCTGTGATCCGGCGGTGGCCCAGTTACCCGTGATGGGCTCATTCCCGCTCAAGGACAGCGAGCATGCGTTGCGGCTGCTGGAAGCGGCGCTACCCATCAAGGTAGACCGAGTCATGCCGTGGTGGATCAACGTTGGCCCGAAAAATACTGCCCTGTAAATTTTTTTCATCCCGCCAGTTCCCCTTTTCAACGTTCGTTCGGTTAACCCAGCAGACGCTTTCATCTTTGCCGAATCCGTAGGGAACCTTCCATGCTGCAACCTGCTGCTTTCACTGTGCGCCCCCTAGCCCTGGCCATCACCGCTACCCTGCTCTGCATCAGTCCGCTCACTGTGCAGGCGGTCGAAACCCCCGCGGCCCAGGAAACCACCCGCAGCTACAGCATTGGCGCAGGATCGCTGGTCAGTGTGCTGAACCGTTTTGCCGAGCAGTCGGGCATTTTCATCGCCGGCCACAACAGTCTGGCAGCAGGCAAGACCAGCCCGGGCCTGAGCGGCAGCTACACCCCGGCCACCGGCTTGCAGCGCCTGTTGCAAGGCAGCGGCTTGCAGGCCCAGCCCCAGGGCAACAATGGCTATGTGCTAGAGCTGGCCCCGCTCAATACCGGCGAACTGGAACTGGGTGCCACCACCATTTCCGGCGTGGCCCTGGGCGCCACTACCGAAGACAGCCACGCCTACACCACCGGCTCGATGGCCTCGGCCACGGGGCTGCCACTGTCGATCCGCGAGACGCCACAGTCGGTGACCGTGATCACCCGCCAGCAAATGGATGACCAGGGCTCCAACAGCATCGCCGACACCCTGCGTCGTGCCCCCGGCGTCAGTGTGCAGAACTACGACAGCGAGCGCTGGGAGTTCTCCAGCCGTGGCCTGCCGATCACCAATTTCCAGTACGACGGCGTCAACTCCACCTATGACGGCGTGTATGACTACGGCACCACCAGCACCGACATGGCGGTGTACGACCACCTGGAAATCATCAAGGGCTCGTCGGGCCTGATGAGCGGTTCCGGCGACCCCTCGGCCACGGTCAACTTGATCCGTAAAAAGCCCACCAAGGAATTCAAGGCCTCGGTTACCGGCACCGTGGGCTCCTGGGACAACTACCGCACCGAAGGTGATATCTCCGGGCCGCTGACCGAGTCGGGCAATGTGCGCGGGCGCTTTGTCGGCGTGTACCAGGACCGCTCGTCCTACCTGGATCACTACCAGAACACCAAGGACATTGCCTACGGCATCCTCGAAGCCGATCTCACCCCTGACACCCTGCTGACCTTCGGCATCGACCAGCAGGACACCCGCTCCCGTGGCGCCAGTTGGACCGGGTTCCCGATGTACTTCAGCAACGGCAATCGCACGAACTTCTCGCGCTCGTTCAACCCGGCCGCCGACTGGAGCCGCCGCGACTTCCAGAACCAGACGATCTTCGCCTCGGTCCAGCAAAAGCTGGCCAACGACTGGTCGCTGAAAGTCAGCCTGGACCGCAAGCGCAGCCAGCACGACACCCTGCTCGCCTCCGCCAGCGGCGGCAACCCGGACCAGGCAACCGGCGAAGGCATGTACATGTTCATGGGCAAGTACAAGGGCGATCAGGTACAGAACACCCTCGACGTCAACCTCAACGGCCCGTTCAGCCTGTTTGGCCGCGAGCATGAGTTGATCATGGGCTTTATGGCGACCCGCTCGAAACAGGACGTGCCGGTCTACGGTTCGATCTACCCACCAGTGGGTGGCAGCATCTATGACTGGCGTGGCGAGTACCCCAAGCCGGATATCCCACGCAGCGGCCAGAACGATATTGTGCAACGCCAGACCGGCGCCTACCTGGCGACCCGCCTGAAACCTACCGATGACCTGTCGGTGATCCTCGGCACCCGCGTGAGCAATTTCAGCAATAACGACACCACTGATTTCTACGATCCGACCGTCACCGACGCGCGCACCAGTTACAAGCAGACCGGCGTGGTGACGCCCTATGCCGGAGTGGTCTACGACCTCAACGACATCTGGTCGGTGTACAGCAGCTACACCAAGATCTACCGGCCGCAGAACACCAAGGACGCCGACCGCAAGCTGCTTGACGCAATTGAAGGCGACACTTACGAAGCAGGGCTCAAGGCCGCCTTTTTCGACGGCCGCCTGAATGCCAGCTTTGCCGCCTTCCGTATTGAACAGGACAATGTCGCGCAATACGTCTCGGGCTTTGAAAGCGACTCGATCTACCGCCCGATTGCCGGCGCCACGACCAAGGGCTTTGAAGTGGAACTGGCCGGCGAAGTACTCGACGGCTGGAATGTCTCGGCCGGCTATACCTACCAGCACACCCGCGATGCCAATGACGACTATGTCTACAGTTCGGTCCTGCAAACCACCACGCCACAGCAGGTGGTGCGCCTGTTCAACGCCTACCGCCTGCCCGGCGCGCTGGACAAGGTGACGATCGGTGCCGGGGTCAACTGGCAGAGCGAGTTCTTCGGCAATGTGTTCCAGCCCAACCCGAATGACACGGTCAACTTCGGCCAATACTCACGCATCACCCAGGACAGCTACTACCTGGTGGACCTGATGGCGCGCTATCGCTTCAACGAACACTTGAGCACCACGTTGAACGTGAAGAACGCCTTCGACAAAAAGTACTACACGGGCCTGGGCAACTTCGGCACCGGCTTCTACGGCGAGCCGCGCAGCCTGCAACTGGCCACGCGCTGGGACTTCTAACCCCTGGGGGGCGGTTGTTGGTAACACCACATAAGGTCGACGCCGTATTTATGTGCAATCATCGGGGCCCTACAAGGTCCCCCGGAGATTGCATCATGTCGCTGCCCGACCTGGCCGCCCCGCGCTTCTGGCGTGATGCCAGCTTGCCGTTTATCGAGGCGCGCACCATCGATGATGGGCGCAAGGTCTGCTACACCCGACATGCCCACGATCATTTCTCGATTGGCGCGATCACCGCCGGGCAAAGCCTGTATATCCATGGTGCAGACACGTTCCACATCCACACCGGCACCGTGGTGCTGATGAACCCCGGCGATGTGCACGCCTGCAACCCCATCGACGACCAACCCTGGTCGTATCACATGCTCTACATCGAAACGGCATGGCTGACCGACCTGCAACACCAACTGGGGTTTGCCCACGAGCTGGACTTTCGCCGCTTCACCACCACCCATACCGATGACCCGTTGCTGTTTGCCGGGCTGCTCGAACTGTATTGCGTGCTGACCGACGAACACGCCGAGCACCTGCACAAACACAGCGCCGTGGTGAGTTTTTTCAGTGAGGTGCAATTGCGCCTGAACCCTGCGGCCACAGTCGAACGGGAGGTCAATCACAAGCTGGAGCGCGCCGCCGAGTACATCCGCGCGCATTGCACCGAGGCACTGAAACTGGAAGATATCTGCCAGGCCGCGCAATTGTCACCGTCATACCTGATCCGTGCGTTCAAGCAGTATTACCGGATGACGCCCCATGCATTCCTGGTCAACCAGCGGATCCAGTTCGCCCGCAACCAACTGCGCCGCGGCCAGTTGATTGCCGATGTGGCACTGGCCGCAGGTTTTGCCGACCAGGCGCATTTCCAGCGCACCTTCAAGCAACACCTGGCAGCCACGCCGGGGCAATATCGCGGCTGAATCAGGCCAGCAACAGGTACGCCACGCTGATCACCAGCAGCAGCGCCATCGCCCGGTTGAACAGGCGCATGCCCCGGGCATTGCTCAGGTAACGACGAAAGAACGTACCCACATACGACCAGCACGCCACCGACAGGTAGCAAATCACCAGGTACACCGCTGCCAGTTGCCAGACGCGTACGGCGTCGCCGTCAGCCGCAAACAGCCCCATACCGGCCACACACGCCAGCCAGGCCTTGGGGTTGAGCCATTGCATGATCGCGCCATAGAGCATGGATGGCGCAACAGCCGCGTCCTGCGCATCCAACCGGCCGTCATCCATCGTCAGTTTGTAGGCCATGTACAACAGGAATACGACCCCGCCCCACTGTATGCCCTGGGTCAATATCGGCCAGCGCACCAGCACCTCATGCAGCCCCAGGCCGATCAGCACCAGCAGCAAGGTAAACCCCAGCGCCGCGCCAGCCACGTGTTTTTGGCTGGCGGCAAAGCCGAAACGCGCCCCGGAACCAAGGGCAACCACATTGACCGGGCCGGGTGTGATGGAGGTCGCCAGGGCGAAGGCGGCCATGGACATGATCAAACTCATTGCACTTCCTTTTTTGTAATGACAGGTGGACGAGGCCTGTACGCTACGTTCCTGCAGGCAGTGCGTATTGAAGAAAATGCCCCTTGCCGCGCCGGCACCTACAAAACCGTCATGGCTGCCTTGAGCAACCGCAGTTCCAGGTATTGCAGGAGCATGATCGTCTTGCCATCGACAATCTCACCGCGCGTGACCATGGCGATGGCCTCGTCGAAGCCCAATTCCAGTACCTGGATATCTTCACCTTCATCCTCCAGGCCACCGCCCTCGCCCACGCGGTCGCCGGGCTGGTATTCACCGATGAAGAAATGAATACGTTCGGTCACCGAGCCCGGGCTCATGAATGCCGAGTAGACTTTTTCGACATGGCCGATGCGGTAGCCGGTCTCTTCCTCGGCTTCCAGGCGGATACGCTCCTCGGGGCTGGCGTTGTCCAGCAGCCCGGCAGCGGTTTCGATCAGGTAGCCATCATGGCCATTGACGAAGGTCGGCATGCGGAATTGGCGAATCAGCAAGACCGTGCGCTGCAAGGTGTTGTACAACAGGATGGTCGCACCGTTGCCGCGGTCGTAGACCTCACGGGTCTGGGCTTGCCAACTACCGTCCCGGCGGCGCAGGTCGAAGCTGTATTTTTTCAGCAGGTACCAGTTGTCCGAGAGCAGCTCTTCAGAGGTGATGCGTACAGGGCTGTTGTCCATGGAAGATCCTTTTGATCGCAAGGGGCGCAGCATGTCGGTGACCTCCTGCCAGCGTCAAGCTGTCCATCGGCCAGCATTGCTGCACGTTATCCAGTTACACTTGCGCCCTTTCTGCACCTGATGACCGCATAAGCGTGTGTCTGACGGGGTTATCTCGACGGTGCATCTTGCGGGGTCAAGGACATGATGCTGCACATACCGACGCTATTGATGGTCGCGGTATTCGTTTTTTGCCTGATGGGACTGCTCACTGTCCACGCCTGGCGACGTGTGCGTGAGCCAACCCTGGGCTATCTGGGGGTGATGCTGTTGCTCGCCTCCCTGGGCACCGCGTTGATTGTGGTACGCGGTATAGGTATGGACTTTGTCGCACTGATCCTCGGCAACGTGGTGCTGCTGTTGAGCGCCGCGATGAACTGGACCGCCATGCGCGTGTTTGTCCAGGGCACGCCGTACTTGCCGGGCATTCTCGCAGGCCCGGCCCTGTGGCTGTTGATGTGCCTGATCCCGCAGTTTTATGGCTCGATGTCCAGCCGCGTGTCCCTGTACTCGCTCCTGGCAGCAGGTTATGGGGTGTTGTCGGCGCTGGAGCTGTGGCGCCATCGCCAGCACCTGGAAGTGGCCTATCTGCCGGCCATGGGCCTGATGGTATTTCATACGACGTTTTACTGTGTGCGCGCAGTGATCGATCCCGGCATGCCGATCAAGCATGAAAACGCACTGATGGGCGAAGGCGTGCCGTTTTTCTCGTTCATGTTGTTCGAGTCCATGCTGTATGCCATTGGTATCGCCTACGTCACCCTGGCGATGGTCAAGGAGCGGGCCGAACTCAAGTTCAAGGCCGCGGCCTTCAGCGATGTATTGACGGGCATCGGCAATCGCCGGGCCTTCATGCTCCATGGCGAACAATTGTTGGCCGACAGCAGGCAGCGCGGGCAAACCACCGCGCTGCTGTTGTGTGACCTTGATTACTTCAAGCGCCTCAACGACAGCTTCGGCCATCCCATGGGCGACCAGGCCCTGATTGCCTTCAGCCAACTGACGGCGACGCTGTTGCGCAAGCACGATCTGTTTGCACGCATCGGCGGCGAAGAGTTTGCCTGCCTGCTGCAGGGCACCGATGAGCAAGGCGCCATCCAGGTCGCCGAGCGCATTCGCCAAGGGTTTGCCAGCCTCGATTTGCTGGCGCCGGGTTTCTTGAGCGTGAGCATTGGCATCGTCACGACCACACCGACCTGCCACGACCTGTCACGCCTGCTGTCCCAGGCTGACCAGGCGCTGTATCGCGCCAAGGACCAGGGACGCAACCGCGTGCAGACGGCGATTTGCGCAGCGCTATAACACTTTGCAAGCAATCACCGATCACGGCGGTCTTAATATTCCCTTCATGGGCAAGGCATCTACTAAAAAAATCTGCTTCGCTCCTGCTCTGGAACCTCCATGTCCAAACGTTTTTTCACACGCCTGCGCCTGCGCTGGTTACCGTTACTGTGCATGGCCGTACTGGTCCTGGGTCTGCCCGTGGGCTGCGGTGTCCTGCAGCACAAGGAGCGCGAACTGGTGTTTCGCATCGAGCCCGGTACCGCCAGTTGGTATCGCGGCCTGCCCAAGGATGTGCAGGAGTTCGAACTCAAGCCCGCCAGTTTCAAGTCCGGGCAGAGCCTCCATGGCTGGTGGTGGCCCGCCGCGAAAAAAGATGCACCGGCGATTCTTTACCTGCACGGCGTACGCTGGAACCTCACCGGCCAGCTGTTTCGCATCGAACAACTGCATGCCCAGGGCTACTCGGTACTGGCTATCGACTATCGCGGCTTCGGCCAGAGCCGGGGCGACTTGCCGTCCGAAACCAGTGTCTATGAAGACGCGCGCGTTGCCTGGGAGCGCTTCCAGATCCTGCAACCGGTCCCGGCCAAACGCCTGATCTACGGGCACTCCCTGGGCGGCGCAGTAGCCATCGACCTGGCAGCAGAATTGGGCCAGCGGGCGGCGGCCAAACAGTTGCCACCCCCCGTGCGTGGGCTGGTAATCGAGTCCACCTTCACCTCCCTGGCCGATGTTGCCACCGCAATGGCCAACACCTCATTGCCGGTGCGTTGGGTGTTGTCGCAGAAGTTTGACTCCATCGACAAGATCGCCGACATCCATATGCCGTTGCTGGTGGTGCACGGCCTCGACGACCGTTATGTGCCACCGCGTTTCAGCCAGCAATTGTTTGACGCCGCCCAAGAGCCCAAGCACTTGCTGTTGGTACCTGGGGCCAGCCACAACAACAGCCTGAGCCTGGGCGGTCGTAACTATCGCCAGGCACTGGAGGGATTACTGTAGAACGCCGGATCCGGCACCGACTTCAACACCGCGTGTCAAGCGCACGCCGCACGCCAAAAGGCTTGCAGCCGATCTTGATCAAATATTGATCGCGGGTTGAATCGCCATACCTGCCGGGCCCACGCAAGGTTATCCACAGAGATACCCACGGTTTTCGTGGACAACTCTTTTTGCATTTAAACGATTTTTTTTACAGCCAAGGTTCACCGGTTGACGCCGGCCTTTTCCTGGGCAACCGCCTCGGGGTCCTTATCCGTGGCAATCGGCAATTCAATACCCCAATCGCCATGCAGGTACCAATCCTCACCGATCATTTCGGCTGGGTGCATGGTGCGGTCGGCACCGTTGCCGCAGGCCAGTGCCGTGGTCGCGCAGTAACGGTCACAGCCCCAGCAGATACGCTCGGGGTGTTTGGGGTTGAGCGGGAACGGCTTGGCCATGAGCAGGCTCCACAGCGGTGGGCAGTGATTTGATCCTACGGCCGCTGCCCGTCCACAGCCTTGACCAACATCAAGATTGGTTATGTCTATATCCCTGGAAACTTGACAGGAATCATTATTATTTACAGCGAAGCTTTCTAGACTCGGGTTCTCATTTCCCCTGTCAGGAAGTACCCATGCGTATCCCCTTCACGCTGTCACTGGCCCTGCTGTTATCGACTGGCGCCGCCGTCGCCAAGGAATATCCCATCGGCGAGCCACAAATGTGTCCCGGCCTGGAAGTCGGTGCGGTCTATCTGCAACCGATCGAGATGGCGCCGCCCGGCATGATGCGCGCCACCACCGACTCGGATGTGCATCTGGAGGCGGATATCCGCGCCACGGCCGACAACCAGCAGGGCTTTCAGGAAGGCAGTTTCGTGCCCTACCTCAACGTATCGTTCCGCCTGCAAAAGCAAGGCGGTGCCAGCCCGATCATCGGTGAGTTCCATGCCATGGTGGCCAACGACGGCCCGCACTACGGCGACAACGTCAAGCTGCTGGGCCCCGGCAAATACCAACTGACTTTTACCGTGATGCCACCCAGCGGCCACGGCTCACTGGGCCGGCATACCGACAAGGAAACCGGGGTCGCGCCCTGGTTCGAGCGCTGTGAAGTGCACTACGAATTCGTCTATGCAGGGATTGGCAAGAAAGGCGGCTACTGAATGCACCGTCCCCTAGCCCTCTGTGCCCTGCTGGTGTGTGGCGCGGCCCTGGCAGCGCCCTTGCCCACCTATGAACTGACCCTGCAGGACGGCCACTTCAACCCGACGCAACTCAAGGTACCGGCCGGCCAGCGCTTCAAGATCGTGCTGAAAAATATCGGCCAGGGCCCGGCCGAATTCGAGAGCACGCCACTGCGCGTGGAAAAAGTGTTGTCGCCTGGGGTGACCACCTTTGTCGTGATCCACCCGCTCAAGCCGGGTGCCTATCCGTTTTTCGACGAATTCAACTCACAGTTGCCCGAGGGCAGCATTCTCGCCGAATAACGGCCCGGGAGCATTTGATGAATCAATCAATGTTTATCGTCTGGCGCGAAAGCGTCGAGGCGTTGCTGGTGATCGGCATCCTCCAGGCCTGGATCAGCCAGCAGTCCGAGGGCTCGCGCCTGGGTCGCTTCCTATGGGCCGGCGTGGTTCTGGGCCTGCTGTGCTCCGCCGGGTTGGCCGGTTTGATGCTGTGGGCCGGCGATGCCATGAGCGGCCCCGCAGGGGAATGGTTCCAGGCCGGCATGACCCTGGTGGCAAGCCTGCTGATGGTGCAGATGGTGTTCTGGATGCACCGCCACGGGCCGGGCCTGCGCCAAACCCTGCTGCGCGACGCCGACCAGCGTGCGGCACGCCAGGGCGGACTGGGGTTGCTGTTGCTGGCACTGTTGGCGGTCAGCCGCGAAGGCAGCGAGACCGTGGTCTTTCTGTACGGCGCCGGTGCCCATCTGCACGGCCCGGCGCTGGGCCTGTTCGCCATTGGTGGCGCGCTGGGCCTGGTGTTGGCCGGGCTGACCGTGATGCTGCTGCGCAGCACGCGACGGTTGATTTCCTGGTCACGTTTTTTCGCCCTCAGCGAGGTGCTGTTATTGCTGTTAGCCGCCGCCTTGCTGGTCGCCGCCATGGAACGCATCGGCGGGCAACTGTTGGCCATGGACATGCCCGACTGGGTCTACACCCTGGTGGGCGAAGCCTGGTGGGACAGCAGCGCCCTGCTCAGTGACAGCCACGGCCTGGGCGCAGTGCTCGCGGGCTTCGCCGGGTACCGCGCGACGCCCAGCACGGTGACCCTGCTGGTACTGGCCGGCTACTGGCTGCTGGTGGGCCGAGGGCTGTATCGCGTCCGGCGAGCGTCGTTGTGAACAGCCCCTGGCTGCAACGCCTGGGGGATGGCATGCGCCGCCATGCGCGGCTGATTCGTGGCGTGCAATGGGCCGTGGTGCTGTTCTACGCAGGATTGCTGGTAGTGCCCGCCTGGTTGCCGCTGCCCGACAGCCAGGCGCGCCTGCTGGACAACCTGACGCTGCTAGCACAGTTCCTGTTCTGGGGCCTGTGGTGGCCGTTCGTGGTGCTGTCGATCGTATTATTCGGCCGTGTGTGGTGCGGCGTGCTCTGCCCCGAAGGCTCCTTGAGCGAATGGGCCAGCCGGCATGGTCGCGGGCTGGGTATTCCGAACTGGATCCGCTGGGGCGGCTGGCCCACCGTGGGTTTCTGCCTGACCACCCTCTACGGCCAGTTGATCAGTGTGTACGACTACGCCCAGGCCGCCCTGCTGATCCTCGGCGGCTCGACCATCGCCGCAGTGCTGGTAGGGCTGCTGTTTGTGCGTGGCAAACGGGTCTGGTGCCGTTACCTGTGCCCAGTCAGCGGCGTCTTCGCCCTACTCGCACGCCTGGCGCCGGTGCATTTCCAGGTCAACGAACAACGCTGGAAAGCCAACGATGGCCCGCGCCTGCCGTTGCCCAACTGCGCGCCACTGCTGGACATTCGCCGCCTGCAAGGCGCCAGCGATTGCCACGCCTGCGGACGCTGCAGCGGGCAACGCGGCGCAGTGCAATTGATTGCCCGTTCATGCAATAGCGAAATCCTCCAGGCCCCGCGCAAGCCCGCCTTGGTGTGGGATGCACGCTTGTTACTGTTCGGTGTGATCGGCCTGGCGATGGGCGCTTTCCAATGGACCGTCAGCCCGTGGTTTATCACGTTCAAACAGTACCTGGCGCAGTGGCTGGTGGAACACGATTGGCTGTGGCCGTTGCAGGACAGCGCGCCCTGGTGGCTGCTGACCCACTATCCCCAGGCCAACGACAGCTTCAGTTGGCTGGATGGCTTTTGCATCGTTGCGTATCTGGGTGCCAGCAGCCTGCTGATCGGCGGAACCTTGATGGGGCTGGTGCGCCTGGCGGCCAGATTGAGCGGTGAGCGTGCACGCTATTGGGCCCTGGCCTTGACCTTTACGCCCCTTGGCGGTGCAGGACTGTTCCTGGGGTTGTCGGCAACCACGGTGAAGTTGTTGCGCTATGAAGGATTGTTGCTGGAATGGGTACAACCGGCGCGCGGCACATTACTGGTCGGAGCTGTCGGCTGGTGTTTGTGGCTGGCGTGGAAACAGCTGGCCGACACACCACTGGCCCAACGTTGCGCTGCCTGGACTTGCCTGCTGCTGGGTAATGGATGGGTGGGATATGGCTGGTGGCTACAGTTCTGGGGCTGGAGCCTATAGGGGCCGGCAAGCCGGCGCCTACAGGTATTGAGGTTAGACGCGGAACCTGGCAACCGTCAGGTGCAACTCCCCAGCCATCTGCGCCAGTTCATGCCCTGCCGTATCGGTATGCCGGGCCCCCAGCAACACCTGCTCGGACAAGTTGCGAATCCCCACCAGGTTGCGATCCACCTCCCGCGCCACCAATGCCTGCTCTTCGGTGGCACTGGCAATCATCAGGTTGCGCTCGTTGATCTGCGAGATCGACTGGGTAATCGCTTCCAGTGCCTCGCCCGAACGCTGCGCCACGCTCAAGGTGGTGCGCACCAGGTCGCTGCTGTCCTGCATCGCGGTCACAGCCTGCTCGGTGTCCAGGCGGATATTACCGATCATCTGCTCAATTTCCTGGGTCGAGGCCTGAGTACGATGGGCCAGGGCCCGCACTTCATCAGCCACCACCGCAAACCCACGCCCGGCATCCCCGGCCCGTGCCGCTTCGATGGCAGCGTTGAGCGCCAGCAGGTTGGTCTGGTCGGCGATGCTGCGGATCACTTCCAGCACGCCGCTGATGTCCTGCACGCGTCCGGCCAGCTGTTGGATCCGCACCGAGGTGCCACTGACGCCGTCTGCCAGGGTGTTGATCGAGGCGACTGTTTCCTGCACCTGATCACGCCCCAATTGGGCCGTCTGTGCGGACAAACGTGAAGCTTCACTGGTGCTCACCGCATTACGCGCCACCTCATCCACGGCCGCCGTCATCTCGTTGACGGCCGTGGCGGCCTGTTCGATCTCCATGCCTTGCAACTGCAGGCTGCTGCTGGTCTGGCTACTGACGGCACTCAACTCCTCGGAAGAACTGGCCACCCGGTCCACCGACGTGGCGATCTGGCGCACCATTTCATTAAGGTTGTGCTGCATTTGCTGCATGTTCTGCATCACGCTGCCATCGGCGCTGCCCGCAGTTGGCACCACGGTGGTCAGGTCGCCCTGGGCAATCTGGCTCAACACCCGCGCGGCCTCATCGGGCTCACCGCCCAGGGGCCGGGTGACGCTGCGGGTGACAATGACCGCAGCCGTTACCACCAGGGCCACGCACATCAGGAACAACCCGAGCATATTGCGCCGCGCTTCGCGGTACAGGGTTTGCGCCGCGTGCTCGCGCTCGGCAAAGATCTGCCCCTGCAAGGCCATCATTGCCTCCAGGCTCTTGAACACCGCCTGCTCGGCCGGTTGCACGTTCTGCTTGAGCTGTGCCACGCCTTGCGCATGGGCGCCCTGGCGGATCAACGCCTGCACCTGGGTGAAGGCGCTGACATAGGCTTCGCGGTGCTTCTTCAGATCGGCAAAGGCCGCCTGGCCGGTGGCCGTATCGAACAATGGCTCCAACTGAGTAAAGGCGTCGGTGATGCGTTGGCGGGTAGTGCCGATGGCCTGCTGGGCCGCCTGGTTGTCCTGGTCGATCAGCAAGTCACGGGTGTTGCGGCCGTTGTCGCGCACACCTGTGGCAATCACCATGATCGGGGCAATTTTCGGCCAGTCCTGCTGCACGATCAGCTCCGACTGTTCCTTGAGGGTGCCTAGGTCGTGCAAGGCGTAGAACGCCATGCCGGCCAGGGCCAAAGGTGCGATAGCAAAGCCGATCGCGATACGGCGGGCAGTGGTTAATCGAGTCATGTCATAAGCTCCCTGATGAATACCTGCCCACAAGGGGCAGCATCTTTGATAATCCGGTGGGAGTTCAATCGCCACGCTTGAAAGGGCTCCGCGAAGGGATCAACCCCGTAAAACAAATGCCGGGAACAGTGCCCGCATTTTCTCCCATAGTTCAGGCAGCAAGGCCTGTGCCGAAACGCTCGGCAGTTGCTCATCGAGCATGCGTGCCGTGCGTACCAACTGCACGGCGAAGCGCTTGACACCTCGCTCGTGCAAACGCTGGGCCAGCAGCAACAGGCGTTGCGGGTCGATCAGGTGCCAATGCACGGTGGTGCGGCACTCGTAGTCCACGCCGCTGTGCAGCAGCAGGTCGAGGCTGCGCCAATTAGCGGTGCCGCTGCCCTTGACCTGAGTGATCAATTGGCAATCTTCGGCCAGGGCCTTGACGTCGAACCCGACCCAGTCGGCATGCGCCAGGGCATGGGCGAACGCTGCAGGCTTGATCCCGGCGCTGTGCAGGCCAATGCGAAAACCCATCTGGCGCACTTCATCCATAGCGCCAGACAAGCCTTCCTGCAAAGTGGGTTCGCCACCGCTGAACACCACGGCGTCCAGCAGGTCCTGGCGCCGTTGCAGAAACAGCAAAACCCGGCGCCAATCCACCTCATCGCTGCCGCGTGGGGGGATCAGGTCCGGGTTATGGCAGTACCGACAACGCCAGGCACAGCCCTGGCAAAACAGCACGCAGGCGAGCATGCCGGGGTAGTCGAGGGTGGTCAGGGGCACCAGGCCCCCGACCCGTAGCGCTCGACTCATTGGCGCCCGGCCGCAGCGGCACTTTCGGTAAAGTGCGCGCGCTCACGGTGCTCCGATTGCTTGCCGGGATTGAACGCCGAAACCGGTCGGTGGTAACCCATGACACGGGTCCAGACTTCACAGCGTTGGCGTTGTGGCTGGGTGGTTTGCATGGTGAATCTCCTTGGGGTTGGAAAACGGTTCGCACCTTGCTCTGTAGGAGCGAGCTTGCTCGCGAATAACGTCAACGATCACGCGTGCTGCCTGGTTAAACGCGGTGTCCTTGAGTGCTTCGCGAGCAAGCTCGCTCCTACAAGGTGGCGTTAAGGGCCAGGATCTCGTCGCACTTGGGACAGAACTCATGTTCGCCCGCCAGGTAGCCGTGCACCGGGCAGATGGAGAACGTCGGTGTCACCGTCAGGTACGGCAGGCGGAAGCGTCCCAGGGCCTTGCGCACCAATTGCTTGCAGGCCTGGGCCGAGGAAATCTGCTCGGCCATATACAGATGCAGCACCGTGCCGCCGGTGTATTTGCATTGCAGTTCGTCCTGCAGTTCCAGGGCTTCGAACGGGTCTTCGGTGTAGCCCACCGGCAGTTGCGAGGAGTTGGTGTAATACGGGGCATCGCGACTGCCCGCCTGGAGGATCTCGGGGAAGCGCTTGAGGTCTTCCTTGGCGAACCGGTAAGTGGTGCCTTCAGCCGGCGTGGCTTCCAGGTTGTACAAATGCCCGGTTTCTTCCTGGAACCGCAGCAGCGTGGCGCGCACATGGTCCAGCACCTGCAACGCAAACTCGCGCCCTCGGGCGGTATGCGTGCCCTCCTCGTCGCCGGTGAAATTGCGCAGCATCTCGTGCATGCCGTTCAGGCCGATGGTGGAGAAATGATTGCGCAAGGTGCCCAGGTAGCGCTTGGTATAGGGGTACAAACCGGCATCCATATGGTGCTGGATGACTTTGCGCTTGACCTCCAGGCTTTCCATCGCCAGCTCCATCAGGTGGTCCAGGCGTTGCAACAGGCCACTGGTATCGCCCTTGAACAGATACCCCAGGCGCGCACAGTTGATGGTCACCACGCCCAATGAGCCGGTCTGCTCTGCCGAACCGAACAATCCACCACCACGCTTGAGCAATTCGCGCACGTCCAACTGCAATCGGCAGCACATCGAGCGCACCTGGTTGGGCTGCATGTCGGAGTTGAGGAAGTTCTGGAAATACGGCAGACCGTAGCGCGCGGTCATCTCGAACAGGCGGTCGGCGTTTTCGCTGTCCCACGGGAAGTCATGGGTAATGTTGTAGGTGGGGATCGGGAAGGTAAACACCCGCCCCTTGGCGTCACCCGCCTGCATCACTTCGATATAGGCACGGTTGATCAGCTCCATTTCCGCTTGCAGGTCGCCATAGGCAAACGGCATTTCTTCGCCGCCGATGATCGGGATCTGCTCGCGCAGGTCTTCGGGGCAGACCCAGTCGAATGTCAGGTTGGTAAATGGCGTCTGGGTACCCCAGCGCGATGGCACGTTGAGATTGTAGATGAACTCCTGCACCGCCTGGCGAATCTCGGGAAACGACAGTTGGTCCTTGCGCACAAAGGGCGCCAGGTAGGTGTCGAACGAACTGAAGGCCTGGGCACCGGCCCACTCGTTCTGCAGGGTGCCGAGAAAATTGACCATCTGCCCCAGGGCACTGCCCAGGTGCTTGGGCGGCCCGGCTTCGACGCGGCCGGGCACGCCATTGAGCCCTTCGTGCAGCAACGTGCGCAGGGACCAGCCGGCGCAATAACCCGCGAGCATGTCCAGGTCATGGATATGCAAATCCGCCTCGCGGTGAGCCTGGCCGATCTCCTGGCTATAGACCTCGTCCAGCCAGTAATTGGCGGTGACCTTGCCCGACACGTTGAGTACCAGCCCGCCCAGGGAATAACCCTGGTTGGCATTGGCCTGCACGCGCCAGTCTTCACGGTCGAGGTACTCGTTCATCGAGGTGGCGACTTCCACCAGGGTCTTGCGATCACGGCGCAGGCGCCCGTGTTGCTCGCGGTAGACGATATAGGCACGCATCGCCAAAAAGTACCCGGCGTCCATCAGCACCCGCTCGACACTGTCCTGGATCTGCTCCACATCCAACCGGGTGATCCCGCGCAACCGGGCGAGCACCGCCCCTAACAACAGATCGACCTCGGCGTCCTGATACTCGCCGGTGGCGTTACCCGCGGCGATCATCGCCTGGCGGATTTTCTCGGCGTCAAAGGCTACGAGAGTGCCATCGCGCTTGTGTAGACGGGTACTGACCAGCGGGCTTGAGGTGATCTGCATGGGGGCTCCAAAACACTACATATAGATTTAATAGTTCATCTAGACACAAGATGCAGTGATGGTACGCAGTGAAAGGTGGGTTGCAATTGACCAGGGTCAAGTTTGCAAAACTCGCGACTGAACAAAAAGTTCAACATGCCGCCGTCCAAATGTGGGAGCGGGCTTGCTCGCTCCCACATTGATATGCGCTTGTCTTGAAGGGTGTATTACGGCTCACCCCCCACTCATATTCATAAACCGCACCACCTGCACCTCGCCCTCCCCGGTAAAGTCATGGCGTAACGGTTTACCTCGCAACGCCTTGTGCAGCGCCTCCACCAACGGCCGATCATCCAACGGATAGCGGCGCACCAACGCACGGAAATCCACCGCATTGTCCTGCCCCAGGCACAGCAGCAACTGCCCTTCCACCGTCATCCGCACGCGGTTGCAACTGGCACAGAAGTTATGGGAGTTGGGTGAGATAAAACCGATGCGCGTCTGCGGATGCCTGGCCAGGCGTACGTAACGTGCCGGGCCGCCGCTGTTTTCGGTGCTGTCGAGCAAAGCGTGATGCTCGCTAATCAATGCACGCACCTGCTCGCTGGAGCAGAAGGATTCGCCCCGCGAGCGCCCCACATCCCCCAGGGGCATCTCTTCGATAAAGCTGATATCGATGCCCTGGTCGATGGCGTACTGCACCAGCGCCGGGACTTCATCGAAGTTGCGCCCCTTCATCACCACGCAGTTGAGCTTGACCCGCTCGAACCCGGCATCCCGTGCGGCCTCGATGCCGCCCAGCACCTGGCGCAGGTCGCCATTGCGGGTAATCGCGCGAAAGCGTTCGGGGTCGAGGCTGTCCAGGCTGATGTTCATGCGCTTGACCCCGGCCTCGACCAGAGGCCGCGCCAGTCGGCCCAGTTGCGAACCATTGCTGGTCATCACCAGCTCGCGCAGGCCGGGCAATGCGGCGATATGACGGCACAGCTCGACAATGCCCGGACGGATCAGCGGCTCACCGCCCGTCAGGCGAATCTTGCGCACGCCCTGGCTGACGAACACCGTCGCCAGCCGTTGCAACTCCTCCAGGGTCAGCACCTGCTGGCGCGGCAGGAAGGTCATGTTTTTCGCCATGCAGTACACACAACGAAAATCACAACGATCAGTCACCGACAGCCGCAGGTAGTCAATGGAACGGCCCACTCCATCCACCAGGCTCATGTCACTGCACCAACGGCGAGTCGGCGCCCTGCAACGCGATACCGCGCACATCGGCCGCACTGACCAGGGTTTGCAGGTATTGCACCAGTGCCTTCTGCCACACCCCTTGCTGCAACTGAGTGCGAATCGCCGTGGCGACCACCTCGTACGGCAACGGCTGGCCTTCGATACGTTGATCGACGCAGATCACATGCCAGCCGTAGCGGCTTTCCAGAGGTTTACTGGCCAGGCCTGGCGCCAGGGTAAACAACTGGCGCTCCAACTCCGGCACGGTCTGGCCCTTGCTGACCTGCCCCAAGGACCCACCCTGGGCCTTGGACGGGCACGCCGAGTACTTCAGCGCCAGTTCGGCGAAGGCGCCGGGCGCCTCCTCCAGGCTCAGCAACAGCACTTCGGCCTGGGACAGTGCCTGATGGCGTGCCTCGGCATCGTCCGGCGCACACTCCAGCAAAATGTGCCGTACCGCCAACAACGGCGCGCTGTGAAAGCGCCCGCGATTGCTTTCGAAGTAGCGTACACAGGTGGCTTCGTCACACTCCGGCACCTTGACTTCACGCTCCAGCAACAGGCGGGTCGCCGCCTCTTCTTCGTTCTCGCCAGCGCCGATTTCCAACTGCACACCCAATTCGCGAATCCGCTGCTGTAACAGCTCGCGGATCACCAAGGCACGGGCGGCGAGGAACACCGCCTCCTCGCGACTTTCAGCCGGGTGATATTGCAGTTCCTGAGCCATCGCCTCGGGAGCAATCTGCACCCCGTTGACGCTGACCATCGGCCATTCCTGCTCGCTGCTGGCGATCAATTGCGGCTCGGCTGCCACCACCACCTCCGGCTCTTTCGCCGAAGAACTGCAACCGCCACCGCCGCTGCCGCCACCACATCCGCATCCTGTAGTCATGACGTTCTCCTCACTTCTGCCGCACGATTTGATAACGACGGCCCAGGTACCAGATCGGCGCGCTGACCATATGCACCAGACGGGTAAACGGGAACAGTACAAACAGGGTCAGGCCCAGCGCCACGTGGGCCTTGTAGATCAGGCTCACCGGGGCAATCGCCGCCGCTGCTTCCACCGGCCGCAGCAACACCACGTTTTGCGCCCAGTCCGCGAGCATCACCATCACCGAACCGTCCATATGCCCGGTCGACGCAACGATAGTCAGCAAGCCCAGGACCAACTGCGCCAGCAACACCAGCAAGATCAGGATGTCCGACGGGCTTGATGTGGCCCGTACCCGTGGATCGGTGAGGCGGCGCTTGACCAGCATCACCAGGCCCACCAGGCACAGCAGGCCGAAGAAACCACCGGAGACCATCGCCAGCAGCTGCTTGTTTTCGGTACTGATCACATGGTGGTAGATCGACGCCGGCGTCAGCAGGCCGACAAAATGCCCGGCCAGCACAAACAGCACGCCGATATGGAAGAAATTGCTCGCCACGCGCATGCCACGGTTGTTGAGCATCTGGCTGGAGCCGGCCTTCCAGGTGTACTGCGACAGGTCAAAGCGTGCCCAACTGCCCAACAGGCAGATCGCCAGGGCGACATACGGATACACGCCAAATACCAGCAAATTCCACTTAGACATTACCCACCTCCTTGGCTGGCGCGGCGGCCAGCCCTTCGTGCTGAAAATCCACCCAGTGCAACGGCACCGCACTTTCTTCGCGGGCCTTGCCCGGTGCACTGGGCATGGCGCTGCAACGGTCCTGCTGCTCGGCCTGCATAAAGTCCACGGCCTCCTCTTCCCAGACCTTGTCCAAGGCTTCGAGGGAGTCGTCGCGCACTTCGGCGGCCACTTGCTCACGCAACTGGGCAATCGCCTGATGGGGCTCGGCGCCGCTGATCTGCAACAGCGCACGGAAGCAACTGGCGTAGGCGCTTTCGCGCTCGTCCAGGCGCGCCGCCAGCAGGGCCAGCAGGTGCGCCACATCCGCCAGGCCCTCGCGGGCCTCGATGTCTTCGCGGGTGGACAAGAACTCCAGGTACAGCGGGATGTAGTCCGGCAGCTCCTTGACGCCAATGGCGAAGCCGGCCTCCTGGTATTGGGCCATCATGTCGACCATGGCCTGGCCACGGTCCCGCGACTCACCATGTACATGTTCGAACAACAGCAACGACAGCGAACGACCCCGGCCAAACAACGCACCGTAGTGCTCCTGGCCATCCATCAGGTCATTGCTGCAGATCAGCTCCAGCAACTCGAACAACGCACCGCGTTGCTTGGGGCTGATTTCCCGCGATTCGATAATCGCCTGCTCCAATTCATCGCGGCCGCTCACCAGGGTCTCGGTGGGATAGTCCAGTAACAGCGAAATCACTTTAAGAATACGCATGGCTCAGTCCTCCCAGATCTGTACGGTTTTCAGTACGTCACGGCGGTTGGCCTTCTTCGCCCCGAACATATTGGTGTCGGAACTGCCACTGCAGCCGCTGCCGAAGCTGAAACCACAGCCGGAACGCTCGGCAAACGCATCGCTCATCGCGTCTTCACGGTGGGCGCTGGGCACCACAAAACGGTCTTCGTAGTTGGCAATCGCCAGGTAGCGGTACATCTCTTCCACCTGGGCAACACTAAGGTCCACGTCGGCCAGCACTTGCAGGTCCTCCACACCGTCCACTTGCTGGGAGCGCTTGAAGGCGCGCATGGCCAACAGACGTTTAAGCGCACGCTTGACCGGTTTTTCGTCACCGGCAGTCAACATGTTCGCCAGGTAGCGCAACGGAATGCGCAGGCTGTCGACATCCGGGATCACCCCGTTCATACCCACGGTGCCCGCAGCCGCCGCGTTCTGGATCGGCGAGAGTGGCGGCACGTACCAGACCATCGGCAAGGTGCGGTATTCCGGGTGCAGCGGCAGTGCCAGCTTCCAGTCCACGGCCATTTTGTACACCGGCGAACGCTGGGCCGAGTCGATCACCGACTGCGGTACACCATCGGCCAGGGCCTGGCGGATCACCGCCGGGTCATTCGGGTCGAGGAAGATTTCCAGCTGCTTCTCGTACAGGTCATGCTCATTGGCAGTGCTGGCCACTTCGCTGATGCGATCGGCGTCATACAACAGCACGCCGAGGTAGCGGATCCGCCCGACGCAGGTTTCCGCACAGACGGTGGGCATGCCCGCTTCGATCCGTGGGTAGCAGAAGATGCACTTCTCGGATTTGCCGCTTTTCCAGTTGAAGTAGATTTTCTTGTACGGGCAACCGCTGATGCACATGCGCCAGCCGCGGCACTTCTCCTGGTCGATCAGGACGATGCCGTCTTCTTCACGCTTGTAGATCGCGCCGCTGGGGCACGACGCCGCGCACGCCGGGTTCAGGCAGTGCTCGCACAGGCGCGGCAAGTACATCATGAAGGTGTTTTCGTACTCGCCATAAATATCGGCCTGGATCTGGTCGAAGTTCTTGTCCTTGCGGCGCTTGGCAAATTCGGTGCCGAGGATTTCTTCCCAGTTTGGGCCCCATTCGATCTTTTCCATGCGTTTGCCCGACACCACCGAACGTGGGCGCGCAGTGGGTTGGTGCTCGCCCAGGGGCGCGGTGTGCAGGTGCTGGTAGTCGAAATCGAACGGCTCGTAGTAGTCGTCCAGGCTCGGCAAGTCGGGGTTGGCAAAGATGTTTGCCAACACGCGGAACTTGCCGCCGATACGTGGGTTGATCGAGCCGTTGGCGTTACGAACCCAGCCGCCCTTCCACTTGTCCTGGTTTTCCCACTCCTTGGGGTAGCCAATGCCCGGCTTGGATTCAACGTTGTTGAACCAGGCGTATTCCATACCTTCACGGCTGGTCCAGACGTTTTTGCAGGTGATGGAGCAGGTGTGGCAGCCGATGCATTTGTCCAGGTTCAGGACCATGCCGATTTGTGAGCGAATCTTCATCTCAGTTCTCCTCGATATCGGTCGGCAATGGACGCGGCAGATCATCACCGCTGGAACCATCGAGCCAATCGACCTTGACCATCTTGCGCACCACCACGAATTCATCGCGGTTGCAGCCGACCGTGCCGTAATAGTTGAAACCGTAGGCCTGCTGGGCATAGCCGCCGATCATGTGCGTCGGCTTGAGCACCACGCGGGTCACCGAGTTGTGGTGGCCGCCACGGGTCTTGGTGGTCTCCGAGCCGGGCACGTTCACGATGCGTTCCTGGGCGTGGTACATCATCACCATGCCTTCCTTGACCCGCTGGCTGACCACCGCACGGGCGGTCAGGGCGCCGTTGACGTTGAAGCACTCGATCCAGTCGTTGTCCTCGATCCCGGCGCGCTTGGCGTCGATTTCCGAGAGCCACACAATCGGGCCGCCACGGCTCAGGGTGAGCATCAGCAGGTTGTCGCTGTAGGTGCTGTGGATCCCCCACTTCTGGTGCGGGGTGATCCAGTTCAGGACGATTTCGGTCTCGCCATTGCTGCGTTTGTCCTTCACGCCTTCGATGGTGCGGGTGTTGACCGGTGGCCGGTAGCTCATCAATTGCTCACCGAACGCCTGCATCCACGGGTGATCCTGGTAGAACTGCTGGCGGCCGGTGATGGTGCGCCATGGGATGTTTTCATGGACGTTGGTGTAGCCGGCGTTGTAGCTCACGTGCTCGTCTTCGAGGCCCGACCAGGTGGGGCTGGAGATGATCTTGCGCGGCTGCGCCTGGATATCGCGGAAGCGGATCGCTTCGTGGGCCTTGGAAATCGCCAGGTGGCTGTGGTCGATACCGGTGAACTCCGACAGCGCAGCCCAGGCTTTCAAGGCCACCTTGCCGTTGGTTTCCGGGGCCAGGGACAGGATCACTTCGGCGGCGTCGATGGCTGTGTCGATCTTTGGCCGGCCATGGCTGATGCCGGCATCGCCTTCGTGGTGGTTGAGTTCACCGAGGAACTCGACCTCTTCATCGGTGTTCCAGTTGATGCCCTTGCCGCCGTTGCCGAGTTTTTCCAGCAACGGGCCGAGGGACGAGAACTTCTTGTAGATGTTCGGGTAATCGCGCTCCACCACCGCCATGTTTGGCGCGTTCTTGCCCGGTATCGGCGCCACACCGGCGCTTTTCCAGTCGGTGCCGCCAAACGGCTGGGCCAGTTCGCCGACGCTGTCATGCATCAACGGCACGGTGACCAGGTCTTGTTCCACACCCAAGTGGCCGACCGACATGGCAGAAAACGCCTTGGCGATGCCTTTGTAGATTTCCCAGTCCGAACGCGACTCCCACGCCGGATCGATCGCCGCCGACAGCGGGTGAATGAACGGGTGCATGTCCGAGGTGTTCATGTCGTCTTTTTCGTACCAGGTTGCGGTTGGCAACACGATGTCGGAATAGACGCAGGTGGAGGACATGCGGAAGTCCAGGGTGGTCACCAGGTCCAGCTTGCCGATGGCGCCGTCTTCGACCCACTCGGCCTCGGTCGGCTTGCATTCGCTGCTGTGGCCGATGTCTTCGTTCATCACCCCGTTCTTGGTGCCCAGCAGGTACTTGAGCATGTACTCATGGCCCTTGCCCGACGAACCCAGCAGGTTGGAACGCCAGATAAACATGTTGCGCGGGAAGTTCACCGGGCTGTCCGGCTGCTCGCAGGCAAAGCGCAAGCTGCCGTCCTGCCAGGACTTGACCACGTAGTCTTTCGGGTCCATGCCAGCGGCCGCGGCGTCACGGCAGATATGCAGCGGGTTGGTATTGAGTTGTGGCGCGCTGGGCAACCAGCCGGCGCGTTCGGCGCGGATGTTGTAGTCCAGGGCATGCTCGGGGAACTGCGACTTGTCGGCCAGCGGCGAGAGGATGTCGTGCATGCTCATCTTCTCGTGGCGCCATTGCGAGCTGTGGCCATAGAAGAAGCTGGTGCCGTTCATTTGGCGTGGCGGACGATTCCAGTCCAGGCCGAACGCCAGGGGCAGCCAGCCACATTGCGGGCGCAGTTTTTCCTGGCCCACGTAGTGCGCCCAACCGCCACCGGTCTGGCCGACGCAACCGCAGAGCATGAGCATATTGATCAGCCCGCGGTAGTTCATGTCCATGTGGTACCAGTGGTTCATCGCCGCGCCGACGATGATCATCGAGCGTCCACGGGTCTTGTCGGCGTTGTCGGCAAACTCGCGGGCGATCTGGATCGCCTTCTCACGGCTGACGCCGGTGATTGCCTCCTGCCAGGCCGGTGTACCCGGCACGCTGGCGTCGTTGTAGTCCTTGGCCACGTTGCTGCCGCCCAGGCCACGGTCGATGGCGAGGTTGGCGGCGGACAGGTCGAATACTGTCGCCACTTTGGCCACCGTGCCATCGGCCAGGGTCACGCTGTGCACCGGCACCCGCCGGAACTGCACGGCATCGCCAGCCACGTGCTGGAAATAGTCGTGGGCTTCACCGGCAAAGTACGGGAACGCCACTTCGGCGACGTCATCGCCGATCAGGCTCAGTTTCAGGTCGATCTCGCGGCCTTCACCGCCTTCTTTGGCGAGGATGTTCCACTTGCCCTTCTCGCCCCAGCGATAGCCGATGGCGCCTTGTGGCGAGACCAGTTCGCCGCTCTCGTCAAGGGCGATGGTTTTCCATTCCGGGTTGTTGTCCTGGCCCAGATTGTCGACCAGGTCCGACGCGCGCAGAAAGCGGTCGGGCTGGAAGCCTGCGCCCGGGGCAAAGCCGGTCATGGGCTTGAGCATCACCAGCACCGGCAAGTCGGTGTAGCGCTTGGCATAGTCGGTGAAGTACGCGCTGGGCTTGTCCAGATGAAATTCTTTGAAGATCACATGGTTGAACGCCTGGGCCAGCGCGGCGTCGGTGCCCTGCTTGGGGTTGAGCCACAGGTCGGTGAGCTTGGCCACTTCCGAATAGTCGGGAGTGATGGCCACGGTCTTGGTGCCCTTGTAGCGCACCTCGGTGAAGAAGTGCGCGTCCGGGGTACGGGTCTGCGGAACGTTGGAGCCCCAGGCAATGATGTAGTTGGAGTTGTACCAGTCGGCCGATTCCGGCACGTCGGTCTGCTCGCCCCAGACCATCGGCGAGGCCGGTGGCAGGTCGCAGTACCAGTCGTAGAAGCTCAGGCACACGCCGCCGATCAGCGACAGGTAACGCGAACCTGCGGCGTAGCTGACCATGGACATGGCCGGGATCGGCGAGAAACCGACGATGCGGTCCGGACCATATTGCTTGATGGTGTAGACGTTGGACGCGGCGATGATCTCGTTGACTTCATCCCAGTTGGAACGGATGAAGCCGCCCATACCGCGTTTGCTTTTATAGGAGTCGGCCTTGACCTTGTCCTCGACAATGCTCGCCCAGGCTTCGACCGGCGACAGGGTCAGGCGCGCCTCGCGCCACAGTTTGAGCAATGGCTTGCGGATCTTCGGGTATTTCAGGCGGTTGGCGCTGTAGATGTACCAGCTGTAACTCGCGCCACGGGGGCAGCCGCGCGGCTCATGGTTGGGCAAGTCGTTGCGGGTGCGCGGGTAATCGGTCTGCTGGGTTTCCCAGGTGATCAGGCCGTTCTTCACGTAGATCTTCCACGAGCACGAGCCGGTGCAGTTCACCCCGTGGGTGGAGCGCACGATCTTGTCGTACTGCCAGCGCGAACGGTAGACGTTTTCCCAGTCGCGGGACTCTTTGCGGGTCTCGCCGTGACCGTCAGAAAACTCGTCTTGCTTGCGATTGAAGAACCGCAGTTGATCCAGTAAATGACTCATGGTGCTTTCCTCAGAGGCTTGCTGCGGGGTTCTGTGCCCCGCCCACGCAAGGTTTGAATGGGGGTCGACTCAGCAGGGGGTCTCGGCGCCTTTGCGCGCATACCACCACCACGTCACGACGATGCAGCTCAGGTAGAAGCCGACAAACATGTAGAAGGCCAATGCCGGGCTGCCGGTGTAGGCCATGGACGAGCCAAAGGTCTTGGGAATGAAGAACGCACCGAAGGCGCCCATGGCCGAGCTGAAGCCCAGGACTGCCGCTGATTCCTTGCTGGCATCCTTGAGGGCTTGCTCACGCACGGCGGCGGGTTTGCCGGCGCTGGCTTTTTCATGCTGGGTGCGGAAGATCACCGGGATCATGCGGAAGGTGGAGCCGTTGCCAATGCCGGTGGTGATGAACAGCAGCATGAACATGCCGAGGAAACCGTAGAAGCTACCGCCCTCGCCGTTCAGTGGCAGAAAGTGCAAGACGCCAAACACCATCACGATCATCAGCACGAAGTTCCACAGGGTCACCCGCGCACCGCCCAGTTTGTCGGCCAGCCAGCCGCCCAATGGGCGTACCAGTGCGCCTACCAGTGGGCCGAGGAAGGCGAATTTCAAGGCGTTGACGTCGGGGAACGAGGTCTTGATCAGCATCGGGAAGGCGGCCGAGAAGCCAATGAAGGAGCCGAAGGTCGCCAGGTATAGCCAGCACATCAGCCAGTTGTGCTTGCGCTTGAAGATCACCGCCTGCTCGCTGAACGAAGCGCGGGCGCTGGACAGGTCGTTCATGCCGAACCAGGCGAACAGGGTCACGGTGATGATGAACGGTACCCAGATGAAGCCGGCGTTCTGCAGCCACAACTGGCTGCCATCTTCCAGGGTCTGCGGCTGGCCACCGAGCAGGCCGAACACGCCGAAAGTAATCACCAGCGGTACGCAGAACTGCATCACCGACACCCCCAGGTTACCCAGGCCGGCGTTCAGGCCCAAGGCCGTGCCTTGCTGGGACTTGGGGTAGAAGAAGCTGATGTTGGACATGCTGGAGGCGAAGTTGCCGCCACCAAAACCGCAGAGCAGCGCGATCAAAACAAACACGCTGTAGGAGGTACTCGGGTCTTGCACCGCAAAACCCATCCACAGTGATGGAATCAGCAGCGACGCGGTGCTCAGGGCGGTCCAGCGACGACCACCGAAGATTGGCACCATGAACGAATAGAACACGCGCAAAGTGGCGCCGGACAAGCCAGGCAAGGCCGCCAGCCAGAACAGCTGGTCAGTGGTAAAGCTGAAGCCGATGGCATTCAGGCGCACGATCACCGTGCTCCACACCATCCATACAGCGAAGGCCAACAGCAGTGCCGGAATCGAGATCCACAGGTTACGGGTCGCGGTCTGCTTGCCGCTGGCGCCCCAGAACGCCGGGTCTTCAGGGCGCCAGTCGTGGATCACCGGGCCCGAGTTGGGCTTTTGCGCGATAGTCATGCGGATTCTCCTTGGAGAGGCTGGGCCGCTGCTTTACCGAGCAGCGGTTGCTTGCGGATTTCGCTGAAGTACATCCAGGTCAGGGATACCCAGACCACGCCGTACATCAACATGAAGCAGGAGGAGCGCACGCCGGTGAGATCCACCAGGGCGCCGAACATGATCGGCAGCACGAAGCCACCCAGGCCGCCCGCCAGGCCGACGATGCCGGACACCGCGCCCATGTTTTGCGGGTAGTCATTGGCGATGTACTTGAACACCGAGGCCTTGCCGAAAGCGAAGGCGATGCCCATCACAAACAGCAGGATGGTGAAGACGGTGGCGTTGAGGCCGATATGGAAATCCAGCGGGCCATTGACGGTCTGCACCTGCAATTGGGTCTGCGGGTAGCTGAGCAGGAACAGGCAGATCCAGCTCACCCACAGCACCCACCAGGTCACGCTCTGTGCGCCCCAGCGGTCGGACATCCAGCCGCCCACGGCGCGCAGCACCCCGCCCGGCAGGGAAAAACAGGCGGCCAGCAGCGCGGCGCTTTGCAAGCTGAAGCCGTATTCCTGCACGTAGTACTTGGTCGCCCACAGCGCCAGGGCTACGTAGCCACCGAACACAATCGAGTAGTACTGGCAGTAGCGCCACACGGCCGGGTCCTTGAGGCACAGCAACTGCTCACGAAAGGTCGCGCCACTGGCATTGCGGTGGGCCTTGTTTTCGCTGGTGAGGAACCAGAACAGCAGCGCGGTGATAAACAGGATCGCGCTGAACACCTTGGGCACCAAGTGCCAGGTGCCCAGGGCAATCAAGGCCGGCGCGAGGAACTTGGTGACTGCCGCCCCCGCGTTACCGGCACCGAACACGCCCATGGCAAAGCCCTGGTTGTCCTTGTCGAACCATTTGGCGACATAGGCGATGCCCACCGAGAACGAGCCGCCAGCCAGGCCGACAAACAGCCCCAGCACCAGGAACTGCCAGAAGGCGGTGGCGTAGGTAATCAGGTACAGCGGTAGCACGCAGGTGAGCATCAGCACAAAGAACACGATGCGCCCGCCGAAGCGGTCGGTCAGCAGGCCCAGGGGCAGGCGCACCAGAGAGCCGGTCAACACCGGGGTGGCAGCCAGCAGGCCGAACTGGGTTTCGTTGAGTTGCAGCAGCTCTTTGATCGGCACACCGAGCACGGCGAACATCATCCAGACCATAAAGCACACGGTGAAGGCCAGCGTACTCATGCCCAGCACCAGGCCTTGTCTTACACGGGGTTGAGTCACGTTTTGCGCTCCCAGAAATGAATCCATGAGCGCAGGTTAGGGGCGACGTCCTCGCAGAACTTGACCCAGATCAACGTCCACCTGGGGGGTATTGGCCTATGCTTGGCCCGTCTACCTCTAAGGAGGTAGGTCAAATAACAAGAGAAAGTCTTTATTTATCAATGGATTGATCTCTTGTGCCGGCTTTTTCCCGTGGGAGGGTGCGCCGGCAACTCTTTAGAGGTAGTGCGCCAGGGAATGCAGAATTCAATACTGTTTCCTATGCCAGGTGCCGCCATGCTGCTGTCCTTACCCCTTCGATTACGCCGTGATGTTTAACTGGCTGCGCAGCTCCCTGCCCGCGCGGGCCGGTGTCGCGGTGATCCTGATTGCAATCCTGGCCCTGGCCAGCTCCCTGAGCGCCGGTTTGATTGCCTGGTTCAGCCAGGGCGACGGCGCGGCCATCAACACCGCAGGCTCGGTGCGCATGGAGACCTACCACCTCAGTTGGAAGCTCGCCGACCATGCCCCGATTGATGAAATCCAGGCCATCACCCAAAGCCTGCAACGGCGCCTGGATAGCCAGTCGTTGAAAGCCGTGCTCGAAGACGGCCCGCACAGCGCCCTGCAACAGAGCTATCGGCAGATCCAGCAACACTGGAACCAGGACCTGCTCCCCGCCATCGAACGTGGCGACGGCACCTTCTTCCGTGAACGCGCGCCGGCCTTTGTCGAGCAACTCAACCAGTTCGTCAGCCTGTTGCAGCAACAGAGCGAGCACAAACAAGGCTGGCAACAGTTGATCCAGGGCCTGGCGCTGTTCAGCACGCTGATCATCCTGTTGATTGGGCTCTATGAGTTGCAGTACGGCGTGGTCACGCCGCTGAAGGAACTGGTGGACGCCACCCGGCGCTTTCGCGATGGCGACTACACGGCGCGGGTCAACCACCGCTCCCAGGACGAATTGGGGCAACTGGCCCTGAGCTTCAACACCCTGGCCGAAACCATCGAACAGTCCCACCGCACCCTGGAAAGCCAGGTGCAGCACAAGACCCTCAACCTGCAACAGGCCAACGCCGCCCTGGAATTGCTCTATGAGAGCAGCCGCAGCCTGGCCTCGCGCCTGGCCAATGCCGAAGGCCTTGACGAGCTGATCCGCCGCTTCCAGAACCGCCTGCCGGGCCTGCGCCTGTCACTGTGCCTGCAAGGGCACTTCCTCGCCCCGGCGCAACAGATGCTCGCGCTGCATGGCGAAAACAGCCGCAACGTCTGCGCCATCGGTGATTGTGCGACCTGCGAGCGACATCACGTCGCCCCGCCACAGGTGTTCAGCATCAGCAACCAGGGCGCGGAACTGGGCGAGCTCAAGGCACACTTTGTCGACGGCCATGCGCCCCAGGACTGGGAGCAGCAATTGATCCAGGCCTTGGCCAACCTGATCGGCACCTCGCTGTCACTCAAGCGCCAGCGTGAGCAGGACCACCGCCTGCTGCTGCTGGACGAACGCACCATCATCGCCCGCGAGCTGCATGACTCCCTGGCCCAGGCCTTGTCCTATATGAAGCTGCAAGTCAGCCGCATGCAGACCCTGCTGCGCCGCGACGAGCCCAAGGCCACCCTGGAAACCGTCACCGGCGAACTGCGCGAAGGCTTGAACAACGCCTACCGGCAATTGCGCGAGTTGCTCACCACGTTCCGCCTGCAAATCCACGACGCAGGGCTGGTACAGGAACTCAAGGACACGGCCGAGGAGTTCTCCCGGCGTGGCGAGTTCCAGGTGCATTTGCATGTAGATGCGCTGGCCTTCCAGCTGTCGGCCAGTGAGCAGATCCACCTGCTGCAAGTCACCCGTGAAGCGCTGTCCAACTGCCTGCGCCACGCCCATGCGCAGAATGCCTGGCTGCAACTGCGCCAACACGGCGAAACCGTGAGCCTGTGCATTGAAGACGACGGCCGCGGTTTCAGCGAAGTGGTGGACCAACGCGAACACCACGGCCTGACGATCATGGACGAACGCGCCCGCAGCCTGCACGGCCAGCTCGACATCTCTTCCCGCGAGCCCCAGGGCACGCGGGTGCACTTGCTGTTTCGCCCGGAATTCCTCGGGCACTCTTTACCAGAAGGTAGCTTGTCATGAACACCTCACTGCGCCACGGCATCCTGCTCGTCGACGACCACCCGATGATGCGCCACGGCATGCGCCAGATGCTTGAACTGGAAGACGACCTGCACGTAGTGGGCGAGGCGGGCAATGGTGAGGAAGCGCTGGGCTTGATCGAGTCACTGCAACCGGATCTGGTGCTGCTGGACAACAACATGCCGCAGATGAACGGCCTGGAAACCCTGCGCCGCCTGCGAGCGATGCAGTACGCCGGCAAGGTATTGCTGTTTACCGTGTCCGATGCCGAAGACGACATCCGCGATGCCCTGCGCCTGGATGCCAATGGTTATCTGCTCAAGGACATGGAGCCTGAGTTGTTGATCCAGTACATCCGCGATGCACTGCACGGTGTGCTGGTAATCAGCCCCGGCCTGACGCGCGTACTGGCCCAGGCACTACGCTCGCCCCAGCCCCATGCGGCGGTGGAATTGACCGAGCGCGAGCGACAGGTGTTGAAGACCATTGCCGGGGGCTACAGCAACAAGGTGATCGGGCACAAGCTGGGGATTACCGAGGGCACGGTGAAAGTGCATGTGAAGAATCTGCTGCACAAGCTGGGGTTGCGCTCGCGGGTGG
The DNA here is from genome assembly GCF_018732265.1 of Pseudomonas sp. TAE6080. Lineage (NCBI taxonomy): Bacteria > Pseudomonadati > Pseudomonadota > Gammaproteobacteria > Pseudomonadales > Pseudomonadaceae > Pseudomonas > Pseudomonas sp. TAE6080. Next base: position 48,548 of record NZ_JAHIDY010000025.1, on the reverse strand, counting down.
AGGCTGCGGTATGGGCGATGGAGCATTTGCGCCAGGCTGGGTAGCATTGAAGCCAGCTCGGTTATCGCAAAAAACTATAAACCACTGTGAGAGTTGACAGTAGCAACGTCCGAGCATGCTTCCTAACATTGAAACCGGAACAGGCTTATTGGACACCGGGCTCTTGAACAGTGGAGGCCACTGACCATGAAGATCGCAATAACGTGAACCCGCACAACAGCTCTGCTGGCCGCCTGGTAATCCCCCCCATCTACTGCCCGCCTCCCGTGCGCATTGATGAGGCCTTGGGCAACCTGGTCAATGACCTGTTATTGCCATGGGTTGAACGCATGGGGATTTTTCCCGGCCAGCTGGAACGGGTTCGCGCCTCGAACTTCGGTCGGTTCGCCATGCTGTGTCACGCTGATACCGATAACCCGGACCGACTGTTGTTGTCGGCAACCTGTATCGCTGCGTTATTCGCGGTGGACGACCACTATTGTGACGATGAGCGCTGCGGCTCCAACCCCAGACTGCTTGGGCCACGCCTGTCGTTGGCACTGGCCGCCCTTGAGCCGGCCCACTTGACGCCTGCGTATGCTCAGGAACTTGCGCAAGCACTGGAGAAGGACCCCGTACTCAGGGGACTACGCGGATACATGCAGCATCTGGCCAGATATGCCACGCCCGCACAAATGGCCCGCGCCCGACAGGAAGTGGTCGCGATGTTCGTCACCATGGGCGCCGAGGCCACATGGCGTATTGAACATGCAGGCCCCATGCTATGGGAGTATCTGGCCCATCGACAGGTCAACAGCTTTCTGCCTTGCATGGCGCTGATTGACGTAGTCGGCGGGTATGAGCTGGATGCCAACGTTTATTCTTGTCCATCCGTGCGACGGGTCACCTGCCTGGCTGCCAGCGCGACCATCATCGCCAACGACCTGTATTCGGCGCCCAAGGAGAGCGTGCCCGAGATTGGCGACTTCAACCTGCCATTGCTACTGGCCAAGGAACACACATGCACACTCCAAGAAGCCATGTGGCTGACCGCAGCCGTCCACGATGACATCGTGCGTGCCTATGAGGCCGAGGAGCATCAGCTGCTTCAAGAAGCTACACCGGTGCTCAAGCGCTTTCTGGCCGGGGTCAAGGCCTGGCTGGGTGGCAGCAACGAATGGCATCGGCATAGCGGTCGTTACCAGAACTGACGTATCAGGAACGCCTGAAGAGACGCGCCCCGACAGTCCCGGCGCATACACCACACGCATCGACAACCTGCTTTACTGGCATGCCAACGCAGGCTGCCATCCGGCGCGGGACGCATTTTCGGCACTGCTGCAGGGCCACTGCCTCCACGGGGTTACCTCCAACGAGGCATAGGCCCCACCGGCCTCACGCTCTACCATGGACGGGAGCGGAGGTACGCCATGCTGACCCATCCATCCATCGTTTTAACCCTGCGCCGGCATCATCTGTTCAGCCCGTTGCCGGAGAAGATTTTCCAGGACGTCTGCACCCTGGCCAATCTCAAGCGCCTGCCCGGGCACGCGACCTTGATGCATCAGGGCGATCCTGCCGACCGGTTTTTCCTGCTGGTCAGTGGCCAGGTCAAGTTGCACCGGGTCACCGGCGAAGGCCAGGAGCACCTGGTGGAAGTCATCCGCCCCGGCCAGACCTTTGCCGAAGCCCTGCTGTTCAGCCAGGCCAAGGCGTATCCGGTGAGTGCCACGGCGCTCAAGGACAGCGTGCTGGTGAGCATCGAGGGGCATCACTACCGCAAGGCCCTGGAGGACCAGCCGCAGATCTGCCTGGCGATCCTCGGCACCATGAGCCTGCACCTGCATCAACGCCTCAAGGACATCGACACCCTGACCCTGGCCAATGCCAGCCGCCGGGTCATCAACTTTCTGATCCAGGAACGCGATACCATCAGCGGCGACGTGGTGCTGCAGGTGCCCAAGCGTCTGGTGGCGTCAAAACTGGGGATTCAGCCGGAGACGTTTTCGCGGATCCTGCACCGGTTGGTGGACGCCGGCTTGATCGAGGTGCAACGGCGTACGATCCGGATCCTGTGCGAGGAGCAATTGATGACCTATCAGGCCGGCTGACTTAGAATCGACGCCATTCCTCGCCCGCCTTCCTGACACGAGCGCCCCCATGAGCTTTGATTTCGACACGATCCACCCTCGACTCGGCACCGGCAGTACCAAGTGGAGCCGCTACCCAGAAGACGTCTTGCCGATGTGGATTGCCGACATGGATATAGCCGCCCCGCCGGCGATCCTCAAGGCCCTGCACGCGCGCCTGGACCAGCAGATGCTTGGCTACAGCGTCGCCCGCCCGCAAGTGCGCGAAGCGATCATCCGCGACCTGTGGGACAAGTACGCCTGGCGCGTGCAACCCGATGAATTGCTGTTCCTGCCGGGCGTCGAGCCGGGTTTCAACATGGCCTTGCACGCCTTTGTGCAACCGGGCCAGCCAGTGGTCTTGCAAACCCCCAACTACGCACCGCTGCGCCATGCGGCGGGCAACTGGAACCTGCCGAAGATCGAAGTGGCGTTTGAGCTGAGCGACCAGGGCGAATACCTCACCCCCCTGCCCGCTTTGCGCCAGGCCTTGCAGGGCGCTGGCGCACTGCTGTTGAGCAACCCCCACAACCCGCTGGGCAAGGTATTCGCCCGCGAAGAGTTGCTGGCCGTGGCCAACGCGTGCCTGGATACCGGTGCGCTGATCATCTCCGATGAAATCCATGCCGAGCTGTGCTTTGACGGGCGCCGGCATATCCCCACCGCCTCGCTGAGTGCAGAGATCGCCCGACGCACCATTACCCTGATGTCCGCCAGCAAGGCCTACAACGTCGCCGGCCTGAAGACCTGCTTTGCGATTGTCCAGGACCCACTCATCCGCGAGCGCTTCAACAAGGCACGCTGCGGCATGGTCGACAGCGTCAGCCCGTTGGGCCTGGAAGCCACCTGGGCGGCGTATAGCCAATGTGGTGAATGGTTGGAAGCGTTGGTCACGTACCTGCAAGGCAACCGCGACTACCTGCTGGACGCGGTGCAAAAACGCCTGCCCGGCGTGGTCATGCAGGCCCCTCAAGGCACCTACCTGGCGTGGCTCGATTGCAGCGCCCTGGGCCTGGATGATCCGCAGCGGTTCTTCCTGGAGCAGGCCAAGGTCGGCTTGAGTGCCGGCATTGAATTTGGCGATGACAGCCAGCAGTTCGTACGCTTGAACTTCGGCTGCCCGCGGGCATTGCTGGAAGAAGGTATTTCACGCCTGGAACGCAGCCTGCAAAACCGCTGAACACTTTGTAGGAGCTGGCTTGCCAGCGAAAATCGCCAACGATGAAGCGAGTTATCTGATACCCCGCAGCGTTCTCAGGCTTTTCGCCGGCAAGCCGGCTCCTACAAAGGTGTGCGGCTTGGTATCAGAGCTTGGCGATGGACACTTCGGTGGATTTGACGAAGGCAATCACTTCGCTGCCCACCTTCAATTCCAGGTCGCGCACCGAGCGGGTGGTGATCACCGAGGTGACAATCCCGGAGGCGGTTTGTACGTCGATCTCGGACACCACTTCGCCCAGCAGGATCTCCTTGATCACGCCCTTGAACTGGTTGCGCACATTGATCGCTTTGATGGTCATGTCGGCTTTCCTTTCACTGTTGGGTCAATCCGCACGAATGCGCAGGCCCTCAAAATGCGCCATTCACACAGACAACAAAAGGAATAAATAACTATTTATTTATTCCTTAATTGCATATCAAAATCCAACTGTTGCCGACACCAGCCACGTACGCGGCGTAGACAAGGTCAAGCCTGGCGCACTGTCGCTGGAGGTCGCAGCCGATGCCCAATACGTGGTGTCCAACACGTTCTCCACGGTGGCCCGCAGGGTTACGGGATTGTCCTTGACCTTGAAGGTGTAGCGCGCGCCCAGGTCATAGCGTTCCCAATTGTCGATCTTCTGTTGGTTGGCGGCATCCAGGTACTGCGCACCGGTATGGATCGCGCGGGCGGTCAGGGTCAGGCCTTGCAGGCGTGGGATATCCCATTCGGCGCCCAGATTGACGTTGGCAATCGGCGCGCCAGTACCGCGCTTGCCGTCCGTGAGCCCCTGGGCAGTCTTGGTCTGCTCGCTGTCGAGCAGCATCACCCCGCCAAGCAGGCGTACACCCGATACAGGCTCGCCAAACACGTTCAATTCCACACCCTGGTTACGCAACTCACCATTGGGTTTGAAGAAGCCCTGGGTGTCTATACCGTAGGACGGCTGCTTGATCCGAAACAGGCTGGCAGTCATGCCAAAGCTGCCCATGTCGTATTTGGCACCGACTTCCACCTGCTTGCTCTTGGTCGGCGGGAAGATCGCGTTTTCGTTGCGCACTCCGCTGGAAGGCGCGGTTTCGCCCTGGCTCAAACCTTCCATGTAGTTGGTGTACAGGGACAACTGATCAGTCACCTTGACCACCAGGCCGAGGGCCGGCGATGTGGCTTGCTCGTCGTACTCAGGCTGGTCTTTCACGCCATTGCTCCATGACGTCACCTGGACCTTTTGCAGGCGTGCGCCCAAGGTCAACAGCACTCGTTCATCGAAAAAGCCGAGGGTGTCAGCCAGCGCCAGGCTGGTGAAGCGGTTCTCGGTGTGGGTGCTGGTATCCCAGCGCACGGCCTTGCCTGGGCGGGGCAAGACCACCGGGTTGTAGAGGTTGCTCTTGCCCGGCGTGTAGCGCTCGCCGGCGTTGTCGAAATCCATATTGAACTGATTGAGGCTGACGTTGAGGGTGTGCCCCGCCGGGCCGGTATCGAACCAACTGCGAGCGCCGACGGTGACGGTCTTCACGTCTTCGTCACGGCGAAAACTGCGCGGCACCACGGTGAAGTCGCCATTGCTCTGAGTCGCCTGTACGCCATGGCGCAGGAAGTCATAGTTGCCTTTGCGTGCACCGACAGCGGCGTAGACCATCAACGAATCGCTGACATCAAACTCACCGCGCACGGCACCAAAGGTGTCCTTGGTATGGGAGTAAGTCCAGGACTGGGCGAAATTGTCGCGGATATCCCGGGCCTTGGGCATCACGCTGCCCCTGGCGACTTCCACGCGCTCCTGGGGAGCATCGGCGGTGCGCTCCTGGCGACCGAGATCAAGAGACAGGCGCACCCGCTCCTTGCGATAGTCGAGCCCGATCACCGTCATTTCACGGTCGACCTCCTGGTGATCCCACTCGGTATCACCGGACTGCTTCACCCCATTGAAGCGCACGCCAAACTGCTGCTCGTCGCCAAAGCGCCGACCGATATCCACCGCACCACCGAACTGCCCGGCCGAGGCGTAGCTGCCGGTGAACTCGGTGAGCGGTATGTCCGCAGCGCGCTTGGGCTCGATATTGATCCCGCCGCCCACACTGCCCCGAGGTGCGATACCGCCAAGCAAGGCGCCGGGGCCCTTGAGGATATCGACGCGCTCGACCATTTCCATGTCGATGGCGTAGGTCGGCAACACGCCATACAGGCCGCCGTAGGACACGTCGCTGTTGAACAGGCTGAAGCCGCGCACCGAAAACTGCTCGAAGCGCCCGCCGGAAGGGTTGGTGATGCGCACCGAGGGGTCGCTGGCGACCATTTCGCCGAGAGTCCGGGCCTGGAGGTTTTTCACTGCCTTGGCGGTGTAGGACGTGAGGTTGAATGGCGTGTCCATAAAGTCGTTATCGCCCAACAGGCCCTGGGCGCCTTTGCGCGTGACCTGATCACCGGCGTAAGTGTCTGCGACAGGTGTGGCCGCACCCCCCAGGATCGAGGTGGCCGGCAGTTGGTAGGCACCGCCCTGTGGCGCGGGGATCAGGGTGTAGGCGCCTTCCCCCACCGCCTGCAATTGCAGGCCCGAGCCTTGCAGCAGGCGCGCGAAGCCTTCTTCGACGGCAAACTCGCCGGAAATCCCGGCGCTTTGTCGGCCGCCAACCAGGGCCGGGTCTACCGACAGGTTGACCCCGGCCAGCCCGGCAAAGCGCGTCAAGGCACTGCCCAGGCTGCCGGCGGGCACCTGATAACTGCGCCGGGCCGCGTCCTCGGCCCAGCTCACAGGAATAAACAACGGGCTGGCACTCAGGCTCAGCACCAGACTCAGGCGCAGCAACGATGGCGGGACGACGGGCATTAAAAGGCTCTCTGTTTTCGTTCACTTGCCTTGGATGACAGGCGAGCCGAAAAAAAGGGACAGAGAAAAAATGCTGGTTTTTTGTAGGAGCGAGCTTGCTCGCGAAAAACTTGAGAACGCCGCGATAAACCTGAAGTACTGCGTCATCGTTGACGTCCTTCGCGAGCAAGCTCGCTCCTACAATGGACCGACTTCAACTGAGGGTTTTGCGCGGTGCCAGCGTGACCCAATAACGCGTGCGCAACTGCACCTGCAGCCCATGGGTGGAGGCCAGCAGGCTGAGGATGCGATCGGTGTCGTCCAGGCGGAAACTGCCGGTGACCCGCAAGGCTTCCAGGCTCGGGTCCCAGCGCAGGACACCCGGGCGATAGCGATCAAGCTCGCGCAAAAAATCGCCCAACAACTGGTTCTGCGCCGTCAACACACCGTCACGCCAGCCCAACTGCAAGACGTCGAAAGGACTCGGTGCAGCAAGCCCCAAGGCTTCTAGCCGTGCCTGTTGCCCAGCGTGCATCACGGTGATTCGACCGTGCATGTCGAGCACCTGTACCTGGCCCTTGAGCACCGATACCCGACAAGCGTCCGCCAACTGACGCACACAGACCTCGGCCTGGCTGGCAATGACCTGGCCATAACGTGTGTGGACGGTCAGCACAGCCGCCCCTGGCACGCTCAGTGCCATTTCCCCATCGAGCAGGGTCAGGCGCCGCCGAGCAAGATCCACATCCACCGCGCTGGCAGTGTTCAGTTGCAGGGCGCTGCCATCGGCCAGCGGCAGCTGTTTGCGCTCGCCCGTAGCGGTGTGCAGGTCGGCGCGCCACACGTCGATGGGTAACTGGCGACTGAGCAACCATGCCGCCGGCACCAGTGCTGCCACGCCCAGGGCGCGCTTGAGCACGGCACGCCGACCCGGTTGCGGGCGATCAAGGCTGGCCATGGCCAGGGAGGATGGCAACTCGGCAAAACGCTGGCGCAGCAACTGCGCTTTTTGCCAGGCCTGCTCATGCTGGGGATGACTGTCGCGCCATTGCTGCAAGCCGGTGTGGTCGCGCTCGCCGGCAGTGCCGGATTCCAGCAGCGCCAACCATTGCGCCGCCGCCCGCGCCACATCCGGTGCGGTGCGGCTCACAGTTCCACCAGCAGGCAATGTTCATAGGCCTGGGCCATATAGCGTTTGACCGTGCGTTCCGAGACCTTGAGCCTTTCGGCAATCTCCCGGTAGCCCAGGCCTTCGAGCTGGCTCCAGAGAAACGCCCGGCGCACCACCGGCAGTAAGCCGTCGAGCAGTTCATCCAGGGCCTGCAGGGTTTCCAGCAGCAACCAGCGCTGCTCCGGCGAGGGCACGCAGTCTTCGGGCAAGCGCGCCAGGGCATTGAGGTAGGCCTGCTCCAGACTGCGCCGCTGATGAAAGTTGACCAGCAAGCGCTTGCCCACCGTCACCAGGTAGGCCCGTGGTTCCTGCAGTTGCGCCACTGGCTGGGCACTGGCCAGCACCCGCAGGAACGTATCCTGGCTCAGGTCGGCGGCATCCCAGGCATTGCCCAGGCGCCGGCGCAACCAGCTTTCCAGCCAACTGCGGTGGTCGCGGTACAAGGTTTTCAGGCTGGGTTCGGAGGTGGTCGTTGGCAGTACTGCATCATTCATGGCAAGCGAACCCTGGGCGGCGCGAGTGAGTCTCAAATGAGATTCATTCTATTTAATATCCCTGAGACACACCATGTTCTTTTTGTCAGGTAGACGGGCGGAGGTTGTCAATCAAGTGCCCTGGCCTTCTGCCGCAGCAAATCGATAAACAACCCCAACTCCCGGCTCACCGGTTCGCCCTTGCGCAGCAAGATGCCAAATGGCGCAAGCGTCACCTCCAGCTCCACCGGCAACTCCACCACCAGGCCCATTTTCAGGTAATCGCGCAGCGCGCTTTCGGAGAGGACCATGATCGCGTCAGTCAGTTGAATCAACTGCTGCATGGAATACACCGAACTGCATTCGATGATGTCCGCCGGCAGGGGCAAGGCCTGGTGTTGCAACGCTTCGTCAAAGCCTATGCGAGCGGGGCTGCTTTGCGGTTGCAGGATCCACGGCCAGTCGCTGACCAGTTCGGCCAACGGCAAGCATGCGCGCTGCGCCAGCGGGTGCCCGGCATGCACCACTACCAACAAGCGCTCGTTGCCCAGCGGCTCGAAGCTGTAGTGCTCGCTGTCGGTTGCGGCGTTACGTCGAGCGATCGCCAGGTCGATGCGTCCTTGCTCCAGCAGTTGGATCACCTGGTCGCTGGTGTCGCCCATGATGCGGATGCGCAGTTGCGGGTTAAGGGATTTGATCTGCGCAATCGAGTCCATCACCAGGTCCGGCGCAGCGCCCATGATGGTACCGATTGCCAGGTAGCCATAACCGCCCTGCTGGCGCGCCATCAGGTCTTCGGCGCAGCGGTCCAGGCCGCTGAGGGCCGATTCGGCAAAACGGATCAACTCCTTGCCCAGCGCCGTGGGGCGCATGCCACGGGGCAGGCGCTCGAACAGGTCGCAGGCAAACATATCCTCGATCTCTCGCAGCATGCGGGTGGCCGCCGGTTGCGACATGTTCAGGGCCTGGGAGGCGCGGTGCAGGTTCTGGCTGGAACTCAAGGCCACCAACATATGCAGATGCTTGTAGCGCAGGCGGTTGAACAGGCTGCGGGAGATCAGCGAACTACTCATTTTCTTCCTTGTTATTGATACCTTGAAGGTATCGGTTGTAAGCGAGATTCGATTTGTAGCGTATTGCTCGGTCGCCGTACAGTCCGGCCCATAAGAACAAAGCCTTACAAAAGGATTTACAGATGACCACACTGCCCGCGCCCCTGCTCGCCAAGATTTCCTGGCGACTGCTGCCCTTCCTGCTGCTGATGTACATCATGGCCTTCCTCGACCGCGCCAACGTCGGGTTCGCCAAACAAGCCTTCCAGGCCGACACTGGCCTGAGCGATGCCGCCTTCGCCTTTGGCGCCGGGGTGTTTTTCGTCGGCTATGCGTTGCTGGAAGTGCCAAGCAACCTGATCTTGCATCGCGTCGGCGCCCGTCTGTGGATGTGCCGGATCATGGTCAGTTGGGGCCTGGTTTCAGCGGCAATGGTGTTTGCCCATAACGAAACCAGCTTCTACATCCTGCGCTTTCTGCTGGGCGTGGCCGAAGCCGGGTTCTTCCCCGGCGTGATTCTTTACCTCACCTATTGGTTTCCCCAGGCCGCGCGTGGCAAGGCCATGGGATTCTTCTACTTTGGCGCCCCCCTGGCCTTTATTTTCGGTAGTCCGCTGTCTGGCCTGCTCCTGGAAATGGACGGCTTTGTCGGCCTGCATGGCTGGCAATGGCTGTTCGCCGTGGAAGGCCTGATGGCTTCGGCAGTAGGCATCTGGGCCTATTGGTACCTCGACAATCGCCCAGCCGACGCCCAGTGGCTGAGCGTTGAAGAGCGCCGCCAGATCCAGGACCTGCTCGATGCCGAAGACCAGCACAAAGGCTCCCATGGCCGCAGCCTGCTCAGCGTGCTGTGCCAGCCGTCGGTGCTGTATCTGTGCCTGGTCTACCTGCTGATCCAGGCCAGTGTCTACGGCGTGGTGTTTTACCTGCCAACCCAGGTCGGTGGCCTGCTCGGCACCAAGGTCGGGCTGATGGTCGGGCTGGTCTCGGCGATTCCCTGGGTGTGCGCGCTGTTCGCCGCATGGTGGATCCCCGGCTACTCCGACCGTACCGGCGAGCGTCACCGCACCGCGTCGCTGACCTTACTGATGGCCGCCATCGGCATCGCCTGCTCCGTGACCTTCGCCAACCCGTGGTTGGGCATGCTCGCCCTGTGCTTCGCCGCCTCCGGGTTTATTGCCGTGCAGCCGGTATTCTGGACCTTCCCCTCCAGCTACCTGGCGGGCAGCGCGGCGGCGGCCGGCATCGCCTTGATCAACTCCTTTGGCGCACTCGGCGGGTTTATCGCGCCGGTCCTGAAGAACTGGGCGGAAACCGCCTTCCACTCCCCGGCAGCCGGCCTGTACCTGCTGTCCGCCACCACGGTACTGGCTGCGTTGCTGGTGCTGGGTATCCATTCTCCCGGCCAAAAAGCGTCGAACACGCCGGCCACTGTTTAACTCCAGGAGTTACACCATGGGCAACATCACCATCAAACACGTGCGCGCTTTTGTCTTGCGTGGCGGCGGCGCGGATTACCACGACCAAGCTGACGGTCACTGGATCGACGACCACATCGCCACGCCCATGAGCAAGTACCCCGAGTACCGCCAGAGCCGCCGCAGCTTCGGGATCAATGTGCTCGGCACCCTGGTGGTAGAAATTGAAGCCAGCGACGGCACCGTCGGTTTTGCCGTCACCACCGGAGGCGAGCCGGCTGCCTATATCGTCGAGAAACACTTGGCGCGCTTCCTTGAAGGTGCACGAGTCACCGATATCGAGAAGATCTGGGACCAGATGTACCAGTCCACCCTGTATTACGGGCGCAAGGGTTTGGTGATCAACACCATTTCCGGGGTGGACCTGGCGCTGTGGGACCTGCTCGGCAAGATCCGCCAGGAACCGGTGCACCAATTGCTCGGCGGTGCGGTGCGCGATGAGTTGCAGTTCTACGCCACCGGCGCGCGCCCGGACCTGGCGCAAAAGATGGGCTTTATCGGCGGCAAGATGCCCCTGCACCACGGCCCCGCCGAAGGTGAAGAAGGCTTGCGCAAGAACCTTGAAGCGCTGGCGACCATGCGTGAACGGGTCGGCCCGGACTTCTGGCTGATGCTTGATTGCTGGATGAGCCTGGACCTTAACTACGCCACCAAATTGGCGATTGGCGCCCATGAACACGGCTTGAAATGGATTGAAGAAGCACTGTCCCCCGATGATTACTGGGGTTACGCAGCCCTGCGCAACAACGTACCCAAAGGCATGCTGGTCACCACCGGCGAACACGAAGCCACTCGCTGGGGTTTCCGTATGCTCCTGGAAATGGGCTGCTGCGACATTATCCAGCCGGATGTCGGCTGGTGCGGCGGCTTGACCGAACTGGTGAAAATCTCCGCCTTGGCCGACGCCCACAACACGATGGTGGTGCCCCACGGTTCGTCGGTCTACAGCTACCACTTCGTCGCCACCCGGCAGAACAGCCCATTTGCCGAATTCCTGATGATGGCGCCCAAGGCCGACGAAGTGGTGCCGATGTTCCACCCGCAACTGCTGGGCGAGCCGGTACCGGTCAATGGTCGCATGCGCCTGTCAGTGCTGGACAAGCCAGGCTTCGGCGTGGACCTGAACCCCGATTGCCAACTGCATCGTCCGTATAACCGCTAAGGAATCTCGCCATGCAAATGCCTCATAACGCGTTCAAGGCCGGCCTGCGCCAGGGCGCCAGCCAATACGGGATCTGGGCCGGCTTCGCCACCGGCTACGGTGCGGAAATCGTCGCCAGCACCGGTTACGACTGGATGTTGATCGACGGCGAGCACGCACCCAATACCGTGCCCAGTGTGCTCAACCAATTGCAGGCGGTGGCGCCCTATAGCACCGCGCCCGTGGTGCGCGCGGTCAGCGGCGACACCAATCTGATAAAGCAACTGCTGGATATCGGTGCGCAGACCCTGATGATCCCCATGGTCGAAACCGCCGAGCAGGCCCAGGCCCTGGTGCGCGCCATGCGTTATCCACCCCATGGTATCCGTGGCGTGGGTGGCGGCCTGACCCGCGCCACGCGCTGGGATGGCGTAGACAACTATCTCAATACGGCCCATCAAGAACTGTGCCTGATCGTGCAGGTGGAGTCGCGCCTGGGTGTGGACAACGTCGAGGCCATTGCCGCCGTCGAAGGGGTGGACGCGGTCTTTATCGGCCCCGCCGACCTGTCCATCGGACTCGGCCATGCGGGCAACCCCAGCCACCCCGAAGTGCAGGAGCGTATCCAGCACGCGGTCAACGCCACCCTCGCGGCGGGTAAGGCTTGCGGCATCCTCGCACCCAATGAAGAGGATGCGCGCCGCTACCAGGCCTGGGGCTGCCGCTTCATTGCGGTGGCGATTGATATCAGCCTGCTGCGCCAGAGCGCCCTGAGCACCCTCGCCCGCTACCGCCCTGCCGCCGACGCGAAAGCGCCGTCGCGCACTTACTGAGGCACCTGCCATGTCATCCGCTCCGGTTTACCAGAACTTCATCAACGGCCGCTTCACCCCAAGCAGTGCCCATATCGACGTGCTCAACCCGGCCACTGGTGCACTGCTGTCCAAGGTGCCGGCCGCCACCGCCGAGGATGTCGACCAAGCCCTGGCCGCCGCCCGTGCCGCGCAACAGGGCTGGGCACGCAAGCCGGCCATCGAGCGCGCCGGGCACTTGCGCCGGATCGCCGCCAAACTGCGGGAAAACGTCGCTCACCTGGCCCGCACCATTACCTTGGAACAGGGCAAGATCAGCAGCCTGGCCGAGGTTGAAGTCAACTTCACCGCCGACTACCTCGACTACATGGCCGAATGGGCGCGCCGCATCGAAGGCGAAATCATCACCAGCGACCGGCCCAACGAAAACATCTTCCTGTTCCGCAAGCCCCTGGGCGTGGTGGCCGGTATCCTGCCGTGGAATTTCCCGTTCTTCCTGATCGCACGCAAGATGGCCCCGGCACTGTTGACCGGCAATACCATCGTGATCAAGCCCAGCGAAGAAACGCCGAACAACTGCTTTGAATTCGCCCGCCTGGTGGCCGAGACCGACTTGCCGGCCGGGGTGTTCAACGTGGTCTGCGGCGACGGCCAGGTCGGCGCTGCCCTCACCGCCCACAAGGGTGTGGACATGATCAGCTTCACCGGCAGTGTCGCGACCGGCTCGCGGATCATGACGGCGGCGGCACCGAATATCACCAAGCTCAACCTGGAACTGGGCGGCAAGGCGCCGGCGATTGTCCTGGCCGATGCCGACCTTGCGCTGGCGGTCAAGGCCATCCGTGATTCGCGGATCATCAACAGCGGCCAGGTGTGCAACTGCGCCGAGCGGGTGTATGTGCAACGCAGCGTCGCCGACCAGTTTATCGAGCGCATCAGCGCGGCGATGGCCGCCACCCGCTACGGCGACCCACTGGCCCAGTCCGATGTGGAGATGGGCCCGCTGATCAACCGCCAGGGCCTGGACAATGTCAACCGCAAGGTGCGCACCGCCCTCGCCCAGGGCGCAAGCCTGGTCACGGGCGGGCAGATTGCCGACCTCGGCGCAGGCTTTCACTTCCAGCCCACGGTATTGGCCGGTGGTCGCGCCGACATGGATATCATGCGTGAAGAAATTTTCGGCCCGGTGCTGCCGATCCAGATTATCGACGACCTCGACGAAGCCATCGCCCTGGCCAACGACTGCGACTATGGCCTGACCTCCTCGATCTATACCCGCGACCTGAGCAAGGCCATGCATGCGGTACGCGAGCTCGACTTTGGCGAAACCTACGTCAACCGCGAAAACTTCGAGGCGATGCAGGGCTTTCATGCCGGCGTGCGCAAGTCCGGGATCGGCGGTGCCGATGGCAAGCACGGCCTGTACGAGTACACCCATACCCACGTGGTGTACCTGCAGGGCTGAAGTGGTGCAACGGGCGCTGGCACGCGAGTGCCGGCCCTTACAACAACCCTGCCAACAAGGATTGCGCAATGAGCATTGCCAAGCTCTACAACGGCCCGATCATCGACAGCCACCTGCACCTGTTCGACCCACACCGCCCCCAGGGCATCCCGTGGCCCGAGCCGGGCAACCGCCTGTATGCCGCGCATTTGCCCCAGGATTACTGGGCATTGGCAGCCGAACACCAGGTGATCGGCGCGATTGCCGTGGAAGCCAGCCCGTGGTGCGACGACAACCATTGGTTGCTGGAAACCCTGCGCAGCGATGCGCGCATGCTCGGTTTTGTCGGCAATCTCGACCCGTTGCACCCGCAGTTTGCCGTCGACCTTGCAGCGCTCGCCTACGAACCGCTGTTCCTTGGGTTGCGCTACGGTAACCTGTGGCAGCGTGATTTGCTGGAGGACCAAACGCGCCCCGGGTTTATCGACGGCCTGCGCCAGCTCGCCGATTGTGGCCGCTGCCTGGACAGCGCCAACCCCGACCCACGGCTGGTCAAGGGTCTACTGCACCTGAGCGATGCCCTGCCCGAGTTGCGCATCATTGTCGATCACCTGCCCAACGCCCAGGTCCCTGCGGGCCGGGAAGCGGCCTACCACGCCGACCTGTTGCGCCTGGCTGAACGGCCCAATGTGTTCGCCAAGCTGGCAGAAATCCCGCAGCACGGACCCGCCGGTTTGATCGTTGACACCGCATTCTACAACGACCGCCTGGCCGTGCTGTGGGAGGCCTTTGGCGAAGACCGCTGCTTCTTTGGCAGCGACTGGCCCAACAGCGATCACCTCGCCGATTTCGCCACCACCCTGGGCCTGGTCAAACGCTGCATGACTGATCAGCCACAGGCCGTCCAGGAAAAATTCTTCCTGCACAACGCCGTGCGCATCTACAGCCCGACACTGCCCCCTGGAGGCCTCTGATGCCGACCCGTGCCTTTCGCATGAACCTCAACCCCGGCATGGCCGCCGAGTACCGCCGGCGCCATGCACAGATCTGGCCGGAACTGGCCCAGGCCCTGCGCGATGCCGGCGTGCTGGACTATCGGATCTTCCTCGACGAGTCCACCCATGCGCTGTTCGCCGTGTTGACCCATACAGACAAGCACGGCCTGGATGCCCTGCCCGGCACCGCGCTGATGCAACGCTGGTGGCAGTACATGCAAGACATCATGCCCAGCCACCCGGATAACTCGCCGGTCAGCGTGGATCTTGAACCGATGTTCAGCCTCACGCCCGACTGAGCCATTGGCTCCTTCACCACAACAATAAAAAGGATTCGAACACGTGGAAATCATTCTCCTCGGTGTGATTCTGCATTTCATCGGGGGCTTCGCCTCCGGCAGTTTCTACATCCCCTACAAAAAGGTCGGTGGCTGGGCCTGGGAAAGCTACTGGATCACCGGCGGCCTGGTGTCATGGTTAATCGTGCCGTTGATTGCCGCGCAACTGACCGTGCCCGGCTGGGTCGAGATCCTGCGCAACGCCGACACCAGCACCCTGCTCTGGACCTATCTGTTCGGTGTGCTGTGGGGCATTGGCGGGCTGACGTTCGGCCTGACCATGCGCTACCTGGGGCTGTCCCTGGGCATGTCGCTGATCATGGGCCTGACCTCAGCCCTCGGCGCCTTGATGCCAGCCTTGTACCGCGACCTGTTCACCAACGAGACAGAGGGCACCCTGACTTCGATGCTCGCATCACAAGGCGGGCATTGGGTGCTATGGGGTGTGGCGGTGTCGCTGATCGGTATCGCGGTGTGCGGCAAGGCCGGGTTGATCAAGGAACGGGAAGTGTCCCAGGCAGTGAAGTTCGCCAGCGTCAGCGAGTTCGCCCTGGGCAAGGGCATGCTGGTGGCGGTGATTTCCGGGGTATTGAGCGCCTGCTTCAGCTACGGTATTTCCGCCGGGCGTCCACTGGCCGCAGCAGCGGTGGAACATGGCGCCAACAGCCTGTTCCAGAACAACGTGACATTCATGGTGATCATGTGGGGTGGCCTGACCACCAACGGCATCTGGTGCCTGTGGCTGAACTGGCGCAACCGCACGTTCCATAACTACACCGACCGCAGCACCCCGCTGTTGCGCAATTACCTGCTGGTGGCGTGCGCCGGGACCCTGTGGTTCCTGCAATTTTTCTTCTACGGCATGGGCGAAAGCCGCCTGCAGAACGACGCCAGTTCGTGGGTACTGCACATGTCCTTCATCATCATTGTGTCCAATTGCTGGGGCCTGTATTTGCGCGAATGGCACGGCACCAGCCCGGCCAACAAAGGCGTGCTGGTGGCCGGGATCGCGGTGATTCTCGGCGCCATCGCGATGGTTGGCTACGGTAATTACCTCGGCTGAGGCCGCAATGCTTTTTGGTAGGAGCGAGCTTGCTCGCGAAGAACCTGAGGGCGCCGCGTTTAGCCGCTAAGCCCGCGTTATCGTTGACGTTTTTCGCGAGCAAGCTCGCTCCTACAACAGCGTTACATTTTCTTCAGGAGATTTCCCATGTTGCTAGCAGATAAAACCGTAATCATCACCGGCGCCTCCCGTGGCATCGGCCGCGCCGCCGCCCGCGAGTGTGCACGCCAGGGCGCCCGGGTGGTGATCGGCCATAGCGCCAGCGCACAAGGCACCCAGGCCGCTCTGTCGTTGATAGAAGAGATCCGCGCCTTCGGCGGCCAAGCCGTTGAAGTGGGTGGCGATGCTGCCGACCCGGACACCGGCGACAAACTGGTGGCGAGGGCGGTCGAAGCCTTTGGCAGTGTCGATGTATTCGTCAACAACGCCGGGATTTGCCCGTTCCACTCGTTCCTCGATATGCCGCGCGAGGTGTACCTGAAGACGGTCAATACCAACCTCAATGGCGCGTACTTCGCCGTGCAGGCAGCCGCCAACCAGATGAAGAACCAGGGCCGTGGCGGTGCAATCATTGCCGTCAGTTCCATCAGCGCCCTGGTGGGCGGCGGCATGCAGACCCACTACACCCCGACCAAGGCCGGCCTGCATTCGTTGATGCAATCCTGCGCCATCGCCCTGGGGCCGTATGGCATTCGCTGCAACTCGGTATTGCCGGGCACCATCGCTACCGATATCAACAAGGAAGATCTGGCTGACGAGGAAAAGCTCACCTACATGACCTCGCGCACGCCACTGGGCCGCCTGGGCGAGCCGGACGACGTCGCCGGGCCGATCGTGTTCCTGGCCTCGGACATGGCGCGCTATGTAACCGGCGCGTCGTTGCTGGTGGACGGCGGGTTGTTCGTCAACTTGCAGTAACTGCTGCCCGCCCATACGCCACAGATCCAGTGTGGGAGCGGCTTGCTCGCTCCCACAAGGGGTCTCTGTGTGCCTGAAATTTGTGTTTTCCCCCTGATAAAAACAATAAGACCCAAGGAGCACCCATGCGCATCAACCTCCCCCTGGCCCTGCTGTGCAGCACGGTTTCCACCTGCACCCTGAGCGCCGGCCTGCTCGGCCCCAACTCCCCCGCCATGCTCGGCGACTGGAACGGCCTACGCCCGCAACTTGCCGAGCAAGGCTATGACTTCACCCTCAAATACGTCGGCGAAGTGGGCTCCAACCTCGGCGGCGGCTACGACTCTCATATGACCGCCCGCTGGAGCGATCAGTTGATCCTCGGCGTAACCATGGACCTGCAAAAACTCTGGGGCTGGCAGGATGCGAGCTTTCGCATCGGTATCGGCGAACGCTATGGCAAAGACATCACCAACGACCGCGTGCATCACCCCGACGCCACCGGCCTGACTTCTACCATGGAGGTGTTCGGCGGCGGCAATGCCTGGCGCCTGTCGCAGTTCTGGTACGAGCAGAAGTTCTTCGAGCGCAAGCTGGCCGTGAAACTAGGGCGCTTCGGCCATGGCGAAGACTTTGACCAGTTCCCTTGCGAGTTCCAGAACGTCACCCTGTGCGGCTCCCAGGAGGGCAACTGGAATGGCGTGTGGAACAGTTTCCCCATCAGCCAGTGGGCGGTGCGCGCCAAGTATCAGTTCACCGATGAGTTCGCAATGCAGGTGGGGGCCTATGACAAAAACCCTGGAAACGCCGAGGCGAGCAATGGTTTCAAGCCGTTTATCAGCGGCTCCCAAGGTACCAGTTTCCCCATCGAAGCCATCTGGAAGGGACGGATCGGCGGCCTGAGTTCGGAGTACCACGCCGGTTACTACTACGCCAATGCCGACACCAAGGACATGCTCAAGGACGCCGACGGCAACTACGCGGCCAGCAGCCAGAAACCCTACCGGATGTATTCGAGCAATGCCGGCTGGTGGTTGTCGGGCCAACAGCAACTGACCACGGTCGATGGCAACAACAAACGCGGGCTTAACGTGTTTGCCAACCTGACCATGAACGATCCAGACAAGAGCGTGATCAAGAGCCTGATCCAAGTGGGCATGATCTACCGGGGGCCCTTTGACGTACGGCCGGATGACACCTTTGGCATCGGTGCATCGAAGTTGCAGGTCAGCGACCGCTACACCGACAACACCCAGGCGCTAAACGCGCGCAATGGTGTGGCTGGCATGGATGATCCGCTGTATGTACCTGAGCAACGGCGCGAATACAGCTACGAGATCAACTACGGCGTACAGGCCACAAAATGGCTGATGGTGCGGCCCAACCTGCAATACGTGAAATACCCCGGTGGCCTAACTCAAACCAGTGGCGCAGTGGTGGGCGGTGTGCAGTTTATTGCGGACTTCTGAGCCCGCTCAGAACGTGGTGCCCGGCCAGCTGTGCTCAAGCATTTTGCGCTCCGCTGGCAGGCCTCTCCAGGTTGGGGAATTCGGACCATCAACGCATTGCCACAATCGTTCCCACCAATACCACCGGCCACGCCAACATCGCCGCACGCCATCCCCAGGGCGCGTGCCGCAGTTCCATAAACCCATCGGCAATCACCCAGGCCTTAGCCACCGCTGCCAACACCACCACCCACCACCATCCCGCAGCGCCGGACATGACGGTGCCCACACTCAGCAGTAGCAGCACGGCCCAGCACGCCAGCAGCCTCACAACACGTACACCAACGGAAACAGCACCACCCACACCAAATCCACCATATGCCAATACAACGCCCCGGACTCAAACCCCGACTGACGCCCCGGACCATAGGCCCGCCGCCAGCAGCGCAACGCCAGCCACGCCAGAATCAGCATGCCCAACAGCACATGCAAAAAATGAAATCCGGTCAAAATCCAGTACAAGGTAAAGAACGTGCTGTGCTCCAGGCCCAGCCCGGCCGCAGCCAAGTGCCCGTACTCGTTGAGTTTGATCCATACATAAACCACCGCCACCAGCAGTCCCAACGCCAATAACCCACTTGCACGCCGTGGGCGACCTGCAACTACCTGCTGCTGTGCCAATGCGGCCAGTAGGCCGGCCGTCAGCAAGCTCAGGGTCATCGCCAGGCCGGTGGAGGTGTCCAGCTGTGCGCGGCCCTCGGCAAAGACCTCGGGCCGTAGCGTCTGGGTCACGGCAAAGGCAAGGATCAGAATCGCAAACACCGAGAGTTCGGCGAGGATAAAGAACCACATCGCCAGGTCACCCGGTAGGCGCCGCTCAACTGAAGTGAACATCGACCACGTCCATCAGGGCCGCGACGGTTTGCGGGTCATCGCTCAGCGCTTCTGCCAGGCAGGCCATGCACGCCTCACGGGGCGGCATGCCGGCGGCGATCAGGCGGGCGGTGAAGATCAGCAGGCGCGTAGAGGCCACCTCCTCCAGGTCATGCTGGTCAAGCCGGCGCAAGGCTTGCCCCAGGCGCACCACCTGGGCCGCCAGGGCGCTGTCGACCTGGGCTTCGCGGGCGACGATGCGCTCTTCTTCCACTGTTGATGGATAACCAAAGCGCATCGCCACAAAACGCTGGCGGGTGCTGGGTTTCATGCCCTTGAGCAGGTTCTGGTAACCGGGGTTGTAGGACACCACCAACATGAACGACGGCGGCGCCTTGAGGACTTCGCCGGTGCGCTCCAGGAACAACTCGCGACGGTCATCGGCCACCGGGTGCAAGACCACGGCAGTGTCTTGCCGTGCCTCGACCACTTCATCCAGGTAGCAAATGCCCCCTTCACGCACCGCCCGGGTCAACGGGCCGTCCTGCCACCAGGTGCCCTGGGCGCCGATCAGGTGGCGGCCAATCAGGTCGGCGGCGCTGAGGTCGTCGTGGCAGGCCACGGTGTACAGCGGCAATTGCAGACGGTGGGCCATGTGCTGGACGAAACGGGTCTTGCCGCAACCGGTGGGGCCCTTGATCAGCACCGGCATGCGGTGGCGCCAGGCGTGTTCGAACAACTCGTGTTCGTTGTTGACGGCTTGGTAGAAGGGTTCAGTCATGGCACACCTTGCATGGACAGCGGGTTTGACCGTCACGCTACGGGGGCCTGCGACAACCTGGCAAGCCGTACCCAAGGCAAACTTGATCGCCGTCAAGCGGGCATTCACCCACCCCGACATAGTCTCTGCTGGCACTAAGAACCTGCGCTCTACCCGGATCGCAAAGGTCTTGCCTGAGGAGATATGGAATGCTGACTCGCAATAAAACACCCTTCGTACTGACGCTGGCCAGGCTCAGCTGCGCGCTGGCCCTGGCCCTCTCAACCCAGGCCTTCGCGGCTGCACCCGCACCGGCTACAGCCATGCTCAAAAGCCCCGGCGCGCCCGACTTGAGCCAAGCCGAGTTCGATGCCTCGAAGCAGATCTACTTCGAGCGCTGTGCCGGTTGCCACGGTGTGTTGCGCAAGGGCGCCACCGGCAAGCCACTGACCCCGGACATCACCCAGGCCCGGGGCCAGGCGTATCTGGAGGCCTTGATCACCTATGGCTCCCCCGCCGGCATGCCGAACTGGGGCACCTCCAATGCGCTGACCAAGGCGCAGATCACCAGCATGGCGACCTTCATCCAGCACACCGCGCCAACGCCGCCGGAATGGGGCATGGCCGAAACCCTCAAGACCTGGAAGGTACTGGTCAAGCCCGAAGACCGTCCGAAGAAGCAACTGAACACGCTCAACCTGGAAAACCTGTTCTCCGTCACCCTGCGTGACGACGGCAAAATCGCCTTGATCGACGGCGACAGCAAGAAAATCGTCAAGCTCATCGACACCGGCTATGCCGTGCATATCTCGCGGATTTCCGCTTCGGGCCGCTACCTACTGGTGATCGGCCGTGACGCCAAGATCGACATGATCGACCTGTGGCCCGCCGAGCCGACCAAAGTCGCCGAGATCAAGGTGGGCATCGAAGCCCGCTCGGTCGAGACCTCCAAGTTCAAGGGCTATGAAGACAAGTACGCAATCGCCGGTTCCTACTGGCCGCCGCAGTTCACCATCATGGACGGCGAGACCCTGGAGCCCAAGCAGATCGTGTCCACCCGTGGCATGACCGTGGACAAGCAGGAGTATCACCCGGAGCCGCGTGTGGCGGCGATCATTGCTTCCCACGAATGGCCGGAGTTCATCGTCAACGTCAAGGAAACCGGCAAGGTCATGCTGGTCAACTACCAGGACATCAAGAACCTCACCATCACCACCATCGACGCCGCACCGTTCCTGCATGACGGCGGCTGGGACAGCACCCACCGCTACTTCATGACAGCGGCGAACAACTCCAACAAGGTCGCGGTCATCGACTCCAAGGAGCGCAAGCTCACCGCCCTGGTGGATGTGGGCAAAACCCCGCACCCCGGCCGTGGCGCCAACTTTGTACACCCGCAATACGGTCCGGTGTGGGCCACCAGTCACTTGGGTGACGGCGGTATTTCGGTGATTGGTACTGACCCGGTCAAGCATCCGCAGTACGCCTGGAAGCAAGTGGAATCGCTCAACGGCCAGGGCGGTGGCTCGCTGTTTATCAAGACCCACCCCAACTCGCGGCACCTGTACGTCGACACCACCCTCAACCCCGACACCAAGCTCAGCCAGTCGGTAGCCGTGTTCAACATCGACAAGCTCGACGCCGGCTACACCGTGCTGCCGATTGCCCAGTGGTCGGGCATCAAGCAAGGCGCCCTGCGCGTGGTGCAGCCGGAATACAACAAGGCCGGTGATGAAGTGTGGTTCTCGGTGTGGAACGGCCAGGAAGAGGAATCCGCGCTGGTGGTGGTCGATGACAAGACCCTCAAGCTCAAGAACGTGATCAAGGACAAGCGCCTGATTACCCCGACCGGCAAGTTCAATGTCTACAACACCCAATTCGACATTTATTGAGCTTCATCAACAAGAGGCAACCGAATGAAAAATATCCTGCTCGCACTGATCGCCCTGGGCTCGGCATTGAGCCTGTCCAGCGCCATCGCCGACGACGGCGCTGCGCTGTTCAAGAGCAAACCCTGCGCCGCCTGCCACACCATCGACAGCAAGATGGTGGGGCCGGCGCTCAAGGAAGTCGCGGCGAAGAACGCCGGGGTCAAGGACGCAGACAAGACTCTGGCCGACCACATCAAGAACGGCACCCAGGGTAACTGGGGACCGATCCCGATGCCGCCAAACCAAGTCACCGATGCACAAGCCCTGACCCTCGCCCAATGGGTGTTGAGCCTGAAATAAGCACAAGGAGCACGCCATGCAAGTCTCGATGATCGGTTCGGCCATGGCGCTGCTTTTCCTCATTCCTGCGCCGGTACACGGAGCACTGGCGCCTGCGCGTCAGGTCCAGCTGGAACACCTGCTGACCCAGGATTGCGGCGCCTGCCACGGCCTGCACCTGACCGGCGGCCTGGGACCGGCGCTGACCCCGCAAGCCCTGGCCGGGCAGACCCGCGACACCCTGATTGCCACCGTGACGTATGGCCGCCCTGCCCTGGCGATGCCCGGCTGGGCGCCATTGCTCAATGCCGGCGAGATTGCCTGGCTGGTGGACCGCCTCCTGCAAGGAACCCCTGCGCCATGATCCGTCCCCTGCTTGCCTGTATTGCCAGCCTGTTGCTCATGGCCTGTGCCCAACCACCGTTACGGGGTACCGGCGACCTGGGGCTGGTGGTGGAACGTGCCACCGGCAGCCTGTTGATTATCGACAGCAGCCATCAGGCCCGGCTGGGCCGGGTCGAGGGACTGGGTGACTTGTCCCATGCCTCGGCGGTGTTTTCCCGCGACCAGCGCTACGCCTACCTGTTTGGCCGTGACGGCGGGCTGACCAAGGTTGACCTGCTGACCATGCGCATCGACAAACGCCTGATCCAGGGCGGCAATAGCATCGGCGGTGCGATCAGCCAGGATGGGCGTTTGATTGCCGTGTCCAACTACCAGCCTGGCGGGGTCAAGGTGTTCGACGCCGTGACCCTGCGCCAAGTGGCGGACATCCCGGCCACGCCCCTGGCCAATGGCAAGCGCTCGCGGGTGGTGGGACTGGTGGATGCGCCGGGGCAGCGCTTTGTGTTCAGCCTGTTCGATACCGACGAGATCTGGAGCGCTGATTTCAGCCAGGGCAATACCCCGGCCATCACCCGCTTCACCGGCATTGGCCGCCAGCCCTATGACGCGTTGATCACTGCCGATGGCCGTTACTACATGGCCGGGTTGTTTGGCGAGGATGGCATGGCCCAGCTCGACCTGTGGCACCCGGAGCATGGGGTCAAGCGCGTGCTCGCCGACTACGGGCGCGGCCAGGAAAAATTGCCGGTGTACAAGATGCCGCACCTGGAAGGCTGGGCCGTGGCTGACAACCAGGCCTTCGTTCCCGCCGTGGGCCGCCACCAGGTGCTGGTGATGGACGCGCGCACCTGGCAACAGAGCGCTGCCATCGCCGTGGCCGGCCAACCGATTTTTGTCACCGCGCGGCCTGACGGGCGCCAGTTGTGGGTCAACTTTGCCTACCCGGACAACGACCGGGTGCAGGTACTCGACAGTGAAACCCACCGGGTGGTCGCCGACCTGCGCCCCGGCCCCGGTGTGCTGCACATGGAATTCACCGGGCGTGGTGAGCAACTGTGGTTGTCGGTACGCGACGGCCAGCAGGTGCAGGTCTGGGACCCTTATCGCCTGACCTTGCTCAAGACCCTGCCGGCCGACAGCCCCAGCGGCATTTTCTTCAGCAACCGCGCACAAAAAATGGGGTACTGAGATGGAACTTGATGAACTGACCGCCCGCCTGATCGACCGCTATCAACACGGCATGCCACTGTGCGCCGAGCCTTATGTGGAAATGGCGCAAACCCTGGGTTGCAGCGAGCGCGAGCTGATGGCCTGCCTGCAACGCCTGGAACTGGCGGGGGCGCTGTCGCGGATCGGGCCGGTGTTCGATCACTGCCGTGCCGGCGCCAGCACCCTCGCCGCCCTGGCGGTGCCCGCCGAACGCCTGGAGCAGGTGGCGGCGCGCATCAGCCGCTACCCCGAGGTCAATCACAACTACGCCCGCGAGCATCACTACAACCTGTGGTTTGTGCTGACCGGGCCCAATCGTCGCCATCTGGAACAGATTCTCGACGAGTTGGAGAAGGACACCGGCCTGACCCCCCTCGACCTGCCGATGCTCACCGCTTACCGCATTGACCTGGGTTTTGCCCTGGGAGTCCATCCGTGATCGCCCCGCTGAACCATGAACAATTGCTCGACCTGCGCCAGTGCCTGGAGCGCGGGCTGCCGCTCGTTTCGCGCCCCTATGAAAACCTCGCCGAGCAGATCGGCGCCCATCACCGGCAGGTGTTGCAACAGATGCAACAGTGGCAGGAGCAAGGCCTGTTTCGTCGCGTCGGCCTGGTGCTCAACCACCGCGCCCTGGGCTATGTGGCCAATGCGATGCTGGTGCTGGATGTGCCCGACGCACTGATCGATGAAGTCGGCCAGCGCCTGGGCCGCGCACCGGGGGTCACGCTCTGCTATCAGCGGCCACGGCGCCTGCCGCACTGGCGCTACAACCTGTTCTGCATGGTCCACGGCCGTGAGCGCGCAGCGGTACAGGCGCAGATCCAGGCGCTGCTGGAGCAGCATCTGCTCAGCGACCTGCCCCACCACCTGCTATTCAGCACGCGCATGTTCAAGCAATGCGGCGGGCGTTTTGCACCGCCGCCTTCACAGGTATGGGCCCATGGATGAACTCGACCGGCAGTTGATCAACCGCCTGCAACACGGCCTGCCCCTGGTGCGTCACCCATGGCAGGCGGTGGCTACCGAGCTGCACAGCACACCCGACGAGCTGCTCGACCGCCTGCACGTGCTGCTCGAAGACGGCGTGCTCACGCGTTTCGGGCCAATGTTCGATATCGAGCGCCTGGGCGGCGCGTTCACCCTGGCCGCCCTGGCAGTGCCCGAATCACGCTTTGGGCAGGTCGCAGCGCAACTCAACGATCTGCCGCAAGTGGCCCACAACTACCGGCGCGAGCATCACTGGAACATGTGGTTTGTCCTGGCCTGCGCTACCTGCGCGGACCTCGACCAGACCCTGTCGCACATTCACACCATTACCGGGCTTGAGGTGCTTAACCTGCCCAAGGAGCAAACCTACCATGTCGGTCTGTACTTCCCGGTTTGACGAGTCCCTGGCACAGCGCTTGATTCATTTGACCGAGGCCGGCCTGCCCCTGGTGGAAGATCCCTGGACCTGGCTCGCCGAGCAACTGGGCATCAGCGTCGAATCCACCCTCGACCTGCTCAAGCGCTTGCAGGGCGAAGGCGCGATCCGCCGGATTGCCGCCGTGCCTAATCACTATCGCCTGGGCTACCGCCACAACGGCATGACCGTGTGGGATGTGTGCGATGAACAGATGCCGCGCCTGGGTGAGCTGATCGGCGCCCAACCTTTTGTCAGCCACTGCTATCGCCGGCCCCGGCGTGGGGATTGGCCCTACAACCTGTTCGCCATGGTGCATGGCCGCAGTCGTGAAGAAATCGACAGTTACCGTGAACACCTGCGTTTCTTGCTGGGCGATGCCAGCCGGGCGGACGAGATGCTGGTGAGCAGTCGCATCCTGAAAAAAACCGGCTTGCGCCTTAACGCCCCCTCGCGCTTGTAGGAGCTGGCTTGCCGGCGAAGGTCGTAAACGATAACGCGGGCATCCTGGATGAACGTGTCGCCGGGGCGTTTTTCGCGAGCACGCTCGCTCCTACAACAAGGAACATCTTATGCTTAGGATCAGTCATTACCTGCGCACCCTGGCCGGCCAATGCCCACCACCGCGCAGCGCCAAACCGGGCAGCCCGCGCGCGCCGGTGGTGATCTGGAACCTGCTGCGCCGCTGCAACCTGACCTGCAAGCACTGCTATGCCACCAGCGCCGACAGTGTGTTTCGCGATGAGCTGGACACCGAGGCGGCGCTGAAGCTGATCGATGATCTGCACGAGGCCGGGGTCAGGGTGCTGATCCTCTCGGGCGGCGAGCCACTGCTGCGCGAGGACCTGTTTCAACTCAGCGCCTATGCCCGCGCCAAGGGCTTTTTCGTGGCGCTGTCGAGCAATGGCACGCTGATTGATGAAGGCAATATCCAGCAGATCGCCGCCGCACGTTTTGACTATGTGGGCATCAGTATCGATGGCTTGAAGGCGACCCACGATGCCTTCCGCCAGTGCGAGGGCAGCTTCGAGCGCTCGATGCATGCCATCAGCCTGTGCCGCCAGGCTGGGATCCGCGTGGGACTGCGTACCACCCTGACCCAGGAAAACCATGCACAGCTGCCGCAACTGCTGGCCTTGATGCGTGAATACGATGTGCAGAAGTTCTACCTCTCACACCTCAACTACAGCGGGCGCGGCAAGCGCAGCCGGCAACTGGACGCCCATCAGCAGATGAGCCGCGACGCCATGCTGATGATTTTCCAGCAGGCCTGGAGCGACATCCAGAACGGCGTACCCAGCGATTTTGTCAGCGGCAACAACGACGCCGACGCCGTGCTGTTGCTGCAATGGGTGCACCAGCACTTGCCGGAACACTACCCGCAACTCGAACACCTGCTGCATGCCTGGGGCGGCAATGCCTCGGGCAGCGGCATCGCCAATATCGACAACACCGGCGAAGTACACCCGGACACGTACTGGTGGCAACACTCGGTGGGCAATGTGCGCCGCACCTCGTTTCGCGAAATCTGGCTGGAGCGCCCCGATCCACTGCTGCTGCGCCTGCGCCAACACCCTCGCGAGATCGGTGGCCGTTGCACCGAGTGCCGCTGGCTAGGCATCTGCAACGGCAACACGCGCACCCGCGCCTGGGCCGGCGGCGACCTCTGGGGCCCGGACCCCGGTTGCTACCTCAGCGACGCAGAAATCGCCCATTCGCCGCCCACCTTGATTCCTTGCTCGGCACGCTGAACCACCGGCCGCCACCTGGTGAAACAACCGGGGGCCGCCAACCTGATGATGAACCAAGGAAGTCTCATGCACTCATCCCACGCGCTACCCTCCGTGCTGCACAGCCCCTTCCACCCCGGCGAAGTCGCCTTGGTTGGCGCCGGCCCCGGTGACCCACGACTACTGACCCTGCGCGCCTGGAGCCTGCTGATGCAGGCCGATGCCGTGGTGTTCGACCGCCTGATCAGCGCTGAATTGCTGACCCTGATCCCACTGACCTGTGCCCGCCATTACGTGGGCAAGGCCAGTGGTTATCACAGCCTGCCCCAGGATCAGATCAACGAGCTGCTGGCTGAACTGGCCCAACAGGGGCAGCGGGTGGTACGGCTCAAAGGCGGCGATCCATTCGTCTTTGGCCGCGGTGCCGAAGAGCTGGAATACCTGCTGGCGCAAGGTGTGTCGTGCCAGGTGGTGCCGGGCATCACGGCGGCCTCCGGCTGCAGTGCCTATGCGGGTATCCCGCTGACCCACCGTGACCTGGTCAACTCGTGTCGCTTCGTCACCGGGCATTTGCAGCGCGACGGCGAATTGAAGTTGCCATGGGACAGCCTCGCCGACAGCAGCCAGACCCTGGTGTTCTACATGGGCCTGTCGAACCTGGCGATGATCGCCGAGCGCCTGATTGATGCCGGCCTACCCGCCGACACCCCGGCGGCGTTGATCTGCAACGGCGCCCGTGCCGACCAGCAGGTGCATCGCGGCACCCTGCGCCTGCTGCCGGCCCTGGCCTTGATGTGCGAGCCCGGTGTGCCGACCTTGACGGTGATCGGGCATGTGGTCGATCTGTTTGCCGATGCGGCCCTGCACTACCCCGCCAGTCTCGCCCCCGGTCACTTGTCAGTGTCCAGGGTGGCGGTATGAAACGCCTGTGGTTGCTGCCGCTGTTGTGGGCCAGCGCGGCCCACGGTGCACCGGATGCCGCGGCCGATTACCAGCAGCATTGCCAAAGCTGTCACGGCGCCAACCGGGTTGGCAGCAGCGGCCCGGCGTTGTTGCCCGAGAGCCTGGGGCGGATCAAGCCGGCCGAGATTCGCCAGGTGATCGAACAAGGCCGCCCGGCCAGCCAGATGGCCGCATTCGCCCCACTGCTGACGGCGCAACAGATCGACGGCCTGGTGAGTTTCCTGCAACAGCCGCCCGCCACGCCCGCGACCTGGAGTGAGCAGGACATGCGCGGCAGCCACCGCCAGTTAGCCAACCTCAGTCAACTGCCTAACACCCCACAGCATCGTGCCGACCCGCTGAACCTGTTTGTGGTAGTGGAGTCCGGCGACCATCACATCGACATTCTCGACGGTGATCGCTTTGAAGTGCTCGATCGTTTTGCCTCGCACTTTGCCGTACACGGCGGGCCGAAGTTTTCCCCGGACGGGCGCTTTGTGTACTTTGCTTCGCGCGACGGCTGGATCAGCCTGTATGACCTGCACAACCTCAAGCTGATCGCCGAGATCCGCGCCGGCCTCAATACCCGCAACCTGGCGGTGAGCAAGGACGGGCGCTGGGTGCTGGTGGGCAATTACCTGCCGGGCAACCTGGTGGTGCTGGATGCGCGCGACCTGTCACTGGCCAAGACCCTGCCTACGGGCTCGCGGGTCAGCGCGGTGTATACGGCGCCACCGCGCCAGAATTTTATCGTCGCCCTCAAGGATGTGAATGAGGTCTGGGAGTTGTCCTACGCGCCAGCCCGCCCGAACTTCGAGCCCCGGCGCATCCAGGCCCAGGATGTGCTGGATGACTTTTCCTTTTCCCCCGACTACCGCCAACTGCTCGCCACCTCGCGCAAGGCCGGCGGCGGGCAGGTGATCGACCTCGATTCCGGGCAGGTGGTCACCAACATCGCGCTGGCGGGCATGCCCCACCTCGGTTCGGGGACTTACTGGCAACGCAACGGGCAGTGGGTGTTTGCCACGCCGAATATCAGCAAGGGGCAGATTTCGGTACTGGACCTCAAGACCTGGAAGCTGATCAAACAGATCCCCACACTCGGGCCGGGGTTCTTTATGCGCAGCCACAGCAACTCGCGCTATGTGTGGAGTGATGTGTTTTTTGGCCCGGACAATGACGCGATCCACTTGATCGACAAGCAGACCCTGGAAATCGCCCATACGTTGCGGCCCATGCCCGGCAAAACGGCGGCGCACGTGGAGTTCACCCGGGATGGGCGCTATCTGCTGTTGAGTATCTGGGATCGCGACGGTGCGTTGATCGTGTATGACAGCCAGACGTTGCAGGAGGTCAAGCGCATTCCTATGAACAAACCTTCGGGCAAGTACAACGTGGGGAACAAAATCGAATTTGCGGAGGGGACTTCGCATTGATGCAGGCGCTGGCTTGCTGGCGATCGCTGCGTGCCAGCCACCAGAGGTAGTGACTGAACCACCGCTATCGCGAGCAAGCCCGCCCACAGGGGATCTCGGCGAGGCAGAAAACTTTTACCGCGCCACAAAACAATGCAGGATCAATCAGAAGGCGTAGGTCGCCCCCAGGCTGATCACTTCACCCTTGATCTCGGCTTTACCCTCCAGTGACGCTGCGCCAAGACGATCAATGTTCTTGGTCTTGAGCTTGACGGTTTCCACAAACTGTCGCGAATAGGCGCCGTCGATACTCAAGCCTGGAATCGCCCGGATGTTGTAGCCAAAGCCCAGGGACGCAAATACCCGATCACCATCCGGGATCCGCGGGTCACGGGTGGAGTTGGGGGTTGGCGTCTGGTCAAAAGCCACCCCCGTGCGCACGGTCAAGTCATCCGTGAGCTTGTAGTCGCCGCCGAGGGAGTACATCCAGGTGTTCTTGTAGTTATAGGGAATCGACACCAGGGTGCTGCCATCCGACTTCAAGGTCAGCGCCTTGAACGATGACCATTGGGTCCACGTAGCACTCAGGCCCAGAGTCAAGCGGTCAGAGAACTGGTGGACCCAGTCCAGGGACGCATTGGCCGGGATATCCATCTGCGCCGAGGCATTCGCACCGTCGGGATACAGGTGCAGGTCGGGGTAGGCCAGCTCGACCAGGGTCTTGCCATCGAACACCGGGGTGGTCATCAGGTCTCTGGAAAGTGTATCGGCGTGGATAGTGTATTTACCCTCCAGCTTGTTGTTGATTTTGGCGTGGTAGCTCAGGCCGAAGGTGTCTTGCAAGGTAGGCTTCCAGGCCATGCCGGCAAACCAGCCCAGGGAGGTGTTGTCGACCTTGACCCGCATCAAGGCCAAGCCCTGGCCTGCGGGAAATGGAATGTAGCCCAGGTCCGGCGACTGTGCGGCGGCGGCATACAGGTCGACGTTCTGGCTCACGAAACCTTTGGTGTGCTGCACAATGGCACCACCGCCAATGGAAAACTGATCATTGACCTTGAATGACAGCGAGCCGGTCAGGCCCACGGTTTCAACTTTAGTGTCTACCGCAAAGTCACGGCCTTTCCAGTCCTCGTCCCAGGTCGTACGGGCGCCCATGGGCACCACCTGGCTCAGGCCAAAGGCCAAGCGGTCGTTGATCGGCATAACCATGAAGCCCGTTGGTACCCATGCCTCAAACCCGCCCTGGCCACCGTCACCCGTGCGGGGTGTCGAGGTAGGGAGACCGGTATCTGGATCAAGGACCGTACTGGACGCAGGATTGCCTGCGTAGTCATACGCAGCGCCTTTGTACTTGATGTCGATATTTGCGTAATTGAGGGTGAGCTGCGAAACGCTCTTGTCGATAAAGGCCATGGCCGCCGGGTTGTTGAAGGCCGCCGACGGATCGTTCTTGAACATCGAACCACCACCGAACGCCCGGCCCCAGCCAGCGGTATTGGCGGTCGGCGTCATGAACCCGCCGGCCTGGACTGGGCAGGTCGCGACCGTCAGCCCACCCAACACCGCCAGGGCAAGGAATGCCAGGGCCTGCTGCTTATTGTGTCGCATGCTCCACTCCATCTTATTGTTACCCAGCCCGACAGGTGCCTCTAATGAGGCACCTGCCTTTCATGGGTGATCAGCCCTTTGCACTAGGGAGCGGGACAGCTCATGGCGCCACGCTCAGGCTCGGTACTTTGACGGTCAGGGATTGGACGGCGCAGTTGCCGGAAAGAGGCTGGTTTTTACCGGTCAGGGTGCGAGTCGCCTGGTTCCACTCGCCATTGATGGTGCCCGCGCCGCAGTTGGAGGGTGGCAAAGCCACCGTCCAGCCCACGTTTGACACGGTACCGTTGCCGATTCCAGTGCTCGCGTTAAAACTGTTCGCCGTCAGCACCCACCCTGGAGCCGGAACGTTTTTCAGCTTCGGCAAGTTACACAAGCCACCGCCGGTAAGTGTTGCCGATGTGATGGTGGCTACGCCTGCCGAGACATTGCCGCCGAAAGTGATGCCACAGGTAATGGGAAGCCCAGCCGAAGATGGCGACGTTACAACAATGGTGCCTGCCTCAGTGGTAAATGGACCTTCTGGGGTAATCGACACGGCGCTGGCCATGGAAGCCGCACCGAACAACAGAGCAAACGAACTTACACAAACGAGGGCTTTCAAACTTTTCATTATTTTTCCTCACATGTATGGCGAACTATTTCGCCGGGGCAATGGCTTCCAACAGAAGTTCACAACAAAGTTGCGACACCTCTCTCAAGCCAAATATCAACTCAATCAACCGCATTAACCCGCCTATCTACCCGATAGACTTATTGAACTTACAGAAGCCCGAACAGACAAATTTCAGGCGATAAAGGTCTGCGAGCCACATAGACTCCGAAAACCTCCACAACATTAAGATCAAGCCAGGCAGTGCCGTTAACGCAACCCGCCTAATACTTCCAGGCTTCCTGCTGGGTTGGCATTGACTGAAGACCCTTCAAGCAATAGTGCCAAACTTGATTATCCATACGCTGACGCTATTCATAATTGAATATAGACATAGAGCAGCACCTACACTGAGCAAACTTCCAAGCGCGCACTAAGAAACTCACTACGTAATGGCGCCTTGATCAGCGCAGGCAAAACAACCATACGCGTGCAATCCCGCAACTAAAACTTATCCCCTCACAATCCGTATCAAATAATCTACCTGAAAACACCAATTGCGCCAGAGGGTATTATTTCTTTGCGAGAATTCCTACGTAACAGTTTTATATCCACAGGAAAGATAAACAATTAGAAATACTGATCTACTCCAGCAGGAGCGCCAGCACATGGGAAGTAGAGGCTCAATATATAGCGGAATTATTTGAAGGATTTATTTGTAGGAACAATACGATGTCATTATAGAAGTGGCTAAGCACCCGCCTCATCATTCACTTTGACCGCACGTTCACGAACAAACCCTTGCACTGCGTCGCCGGGCAACGCTTTACTGAAATACCAGCCCTGAATGATCAGTTCTGCCCCCGCGTGCCCACGGCCCGATTGAAGAAACGCCAACTGCTCGGCCGTTTCCACGCCCTCCACCACCACCCCCAGGTTCAACGCTTCACAAAAGCGCAGCATGCCGGTCAATACCTGCGCGCCCTTGGGGTCTTGCTGGGCAACCACAAAACTGCGGTCGATCTTGATGAAGTCCACCGGGAACTGGTGCAGATAACTCAGCGCTGAATACCCCGTGCCGAAATCGTCGATATAAACCTTGGCACCAATGGCCTGCAGTTTTTCGATCATCTGCCGTGTCACCTGAATATCGCCTACTAGCGCATCCTCGGTGATCTCCACCGACACATGACCATGGGCCTGGGACAGGATTTGTACCAGTTGCCTGCCGTACGCTGGAGTTGTCAGGGTGGCGCTGGAAACATTGATGGTGATCGGCAACGCAAAACCGGCTTTCTGCCATTTCTGGTGTTGGCGCACAGCCTGGGAAGCGACCCACAAGTCTACGTCCGGCATCAACCGGGCCTGGGCCAGCCACTGGAGGAACTCCCATGGCGAATGCACTTTACCTTCGCCGTCCCGTG
Organism: Pseudomonas sp. TAE6080; assembly: GCF_018732265.1. Taxonomy (NCBI): domain Bacteria; kingdom Pseudomonadati; phylum Pseudomonadota; class Gammaproteobacteria; order Pseudomonadales; family Pseudomonadaceae; genus Pseudomonas; species Pseudomonas sp. TAE6080. Next base: position 15,611 of record NZ_JAHIDY010000025.1, on the reverse strand, counting down.
CCCGCATCAGTGCCTCGCAGCCCGTGCACAGGCCCGTCAAGGAGGACACCTGGGGTTGGTACTCCAGATAGAACTCGAAGTCGCTGATCTGCTGGATCCTGCTCAATTCAAGGGCCTGTCGTGCCAGCGCCTTGTGCGACGTCAGCACCGGGTCCATTTCCAGCAGACGGCCTTTTTCTTCGAGCCCGCGAAAGGTCATGTCGAACGTCTTGAGGTAAACCGTACCGCCCTCCACAGCCTGCCGGTGGATCGCCCGGACATAGGGTGCATAGATCAGCGTCCCCAACCCCAGTAGCACCAGTTGCAGCGCCACCGCCGCCAAATCACCCTGGGTACTCAGGTAGGCATTGAGCAGTACTGGCGCGGTAAAGGGCACGCTGGCGACCGCCGGCGAGACCCAGCCAGCCTGCACCACAAACAACGCCAGCAGGGTGTTGATCACCGGGACGGCTAAAAACGGAATAAACAAGCGCGGGTTGAGGATGATCGGCAAGCCGAACAGCAACACTTCACTGACGTTGAACAGCGACAGCGGCAGGCTGGCCACCGCCAGCAAGCGCATGGACTGGCTCTTGGAAAACAGCAGAATCGCCAGTAACAGGCACAGGGAACCGCCAGATCCGCCAATAAAGGCAAAGCACCCCAGCAGGCCGGCATTCAACACGTATCGAATGGGCTCTCCCGCCGCCAGCGCCACACCGTTGAGCACCACCGCCTGATCCAATGCGTCAAACAGCGGTTGGATCGCATACACGCCATGAATGCCAAAAAACCACAGCAGCGAATTGATCGCCGTGACAAACATTCCGCTGCCATAAGGCGACTGCAGCGCATCGAGCATCTCAGGGCCCTGGAATTGCACCACATGAGGAACCTGCAACAACAACGACAACGTCACCACCAGCAGCAGTGCAGTAATTGCCCCCGGCACGACCATGTTGATAGTGCCCTTGAGGTTGTGTCCCACCAGGTCCTCGTTGACCAGGCGGGTCCAGCGATACCGATGCAACCAGGCAATCGCCGGGACATTGATCAGCGGCGAAGCGATGGCAATGAACAACACAAAGGTCGCCGACGCACGTGGATAGTCCCGCAGGACAAAAGTGGCGATGACCACGTGCGCCAGGCACAGGAACGCCACTGGCAGCTGTGGCAACCGGTGCTGGATCGCCAGCATATAGCCGATGGAGGCCGCTACCAGCAACGGGATGACAGAACTGATCTTGGCATGCAAGCCCGCCAGGAATGCCACAAGCGGCGACGGAAAATTCAGGATCCGCGCACACTCGGACAACAGCAGGAAACCTGCCGAGACCAGCAGGCACGGCAAGATCCATAACAGGCCTTCACGGATGGCCCGCAACGACTCGGTGCTCGCCAGGGCTGCCAGGCGCTGGGTGAAGAAGAGCTTGAACAGCGTTTGCGCCATGATTGTCTCCCTGCCCCGCGTTTCCTGGCCCTTGGCCGTTGCACCGGAGGGGCGGCGCCTCAACCGGAGTCTTCAACAGGGGTTAACGCTACACGCCCAGACCCAGGGAGTGAAAGTTTTTTGCCCCACCGGGCCTCGATGAATCCCCCTAAAGTACCCGCTGACACGTTGGCGAGGGTGTAATTTCCTGCGCGTTTTGAAACAATAGCGCGCATCGGGGCTGCACTGCCCAGGTGGCGCGCCGCTGGTTTTCGGAACCAACAGCTCCTCACCAAGGTCATGAGTTCAACAGATCTACCAACCCACAGGCCGGTAGATCCGCAGCCCACCGTTACTGCGCAGGTCTCGGCACACCGACTGACCCAGCGTTCTCAGGGAGATGTATTCAACATGCAAGGCAGGCTTTCAAATCGCGCACGACCTTTGGCTTTCACCGCAGTGCTCTGGTTGTGTGGGGTCGCCGTACTGTTCTCTATCAAGGCCGCCGTCGAAGCGGTGCAAGGGCCTATCAGCAAGACGTGGGTCGACTTGACCCTGGTACTCGCCGCCTACCTGTTTTTTTTCCTGCTCGCCCCCCTGCAACAGTGGACTGCCAATCGGCTGCGTAAACGTGCCCGACGCAAAAGCCGTTACGAACAAACCTCATCCTGAGGTCGCGCAACCTGTGCTCTGGGAGTAACCCCTTGTCTGAACCTGGCGAAAACCATCGGCTGGCCCTGGATATCTTCTTGAGCCAGCATCCCGAGTTGCGCGCCGAACTGGACACGCTGAACCCTCTGGCCGCCCAGGCCAAGCGCGAAACCATGGCGCAATACCGTGCCGAACGCCTGCACGAAGCCTTCGAGGCGCAGGCAGAATCCCAGAACCTGTTTGCCTGGGAATTGACGCTGCAACTGATCAGCCAGTCGCCACAGGAGTTCGAGGCCAACCGCCTGGAAGTGCATAAGGAAGTGGCCCAGATGGCAGGCCTGGCGTGGGATGAATACTGTCAGCTCCATGGCCTGTCTGACAGTTCTCCTTAACGGGCACGGCCAGTGGACCTGCGTCCCACTCCCACCACAGAGTGTTCACGCTGTGCAGCTTGTCAGTAGTGATGGTCCATGGCTCGACACTCGGCCTCACCCCACGCTGCGAAACGCACTGGGGCTGAGCCCCGTCCAGCGTTTGAATGCCCGGCGAAAGCTGCGTACGTCACTGTAGCCCACCTCTTGGGTAATACGCTCGATGGACAGGCCAGGGTTACCCAGCAACCCCATGGTCCGGGCGCGACGAGCCTGTTCCAGCAACGCCTCGAATGTCAGCCCGTGGTCGGTCAGGCGCCGGCGCAGTGTGCGCCCGCTCATGTTCAGGTCACTGGCAACCTTTTCCAATTGACTGCCCTGCAAGTCGCGGGAAATAGCGCGCTCTACCGCCTGGATCAGGTCCATTTTCCGGTGTAGCTGGGCACTTTCCAACTCCAGCAGGCCAAGGGCCTGACGCAATGCCAGCGCATGGTGATTCGGCAGGGACACGTCCAGCCAGCGTGCCTCCAGGACCATGCGGTTGTGCAGGCAGCCAAAGTGCACATCGTCACCGAACAAACGTTGATACTCGGCGGCATACAACGGCTGCGCGTGCATGAACTCCATGCGCAATGGCTTGAACTCGCTGCCCACCAGTGTGCGGCCGTAGACCATGAGGCTGGCAAAGAATTCCTCGGCGGCAAACACCTGAACCTCGGCAAAAGGCAACAGACATTCAACCTCGACCATGACCTCCTGCGCGCGTTCATGGGTCCGTGAGGTGGCGATACCGCCGGAGGTGTGTTGGTGCCGCTCGCCCACGGCAAACGCATCGCGCAGGGTCTTGCACAACGAGATGACATGCCCCAGCAGGCCCAGGGTACCCAGCACATTCTGATTGCCGACACACAGGCCCAACCCCTGGTCAGGCAAAACCTTGAGTGCGCGCTGGATCATCGCCACGGCCTGGCGATAGGAAATTCGCAGTGCCGGATCGTCCAGGTCCGCCAGGGTAAACCCCAGGCCACGGCACAGGTGCTCGGCACTGGCGCCCTTTTGTGCGACGACTTGCCCCAGGGTTTGCAGGAGAAACGGTGACACCAGCGCCAATTCGTAGTGTGGATCAACGGTTTTACTGTGCATGGATCTGCGCTTCCCGACGCTATGCCCGGTTATTGTTTTAGAAACATCCTGATAATCATAGGTGCTTGCAAGCTTCGCTGCACTCTGAATGAACAGTGTCCGGCAAAGCCCCCCTATGTGGCCGCCAATACCCTGCCCTCTGGGGCGCCAAGGGCTTATTTCTATGGGCACGGCTCCAATGAGGGCCGGCCCTCTAACAATAATAATGAGCCCAGACATGAACCCGACCCGCGCGCTTGCCGCCCTCCCCCTTGCCCTGGCCCTTATCAGCCTGTCGACCCTGGCCACAGAAGGCGGCGTGGACAATATCGGTACAGGTACCGACGGCTTCTACATCCTGCCACTGGATGTCGATCACCTGCCGGACCACATGTTCGCCTTCAACCTCTACTACAACCACTATGAAGCCACGAAGCTGGATATCAGCTCGCTCGGGGGCAAGGTGCCACAGGTGAAGATCCGCTCGGACGCGATCATTCCGCGCCTGGACTACCTGAGCCCGTTGCGGGTGTTGGGCGGGCGGCTGGGTGGCTACATCGCCCAGCCGTACCTCAAGCAACAAGTGGCGCTGTTTGGCATGTCTGACCAACGTGAAAGCATGGGTGACACAACTATCGCGCCGATTATCCTGTGGGACATGGGCAAAAACCTGACCTTGGCCGCCGCCGTGGAGATCACGGTGCCTACTGGTGAATACGATGCTTCACGCCTGGCCAACACCAGCAACAACTTCTACACCTACAAGCCGCTGGTTTCGGCAACGTGGCTGCCAAACGAGCGCACGGAACTGTCGATCAAGACCACCTACAGTTTCAACAAGGAAAACCACGCTACGGACTACCGCTCCGGGCAGATTTTCCACTTCGATTACTCGGCCAGCTACAAAGTGACCGACAACGTGAGCCTGGGCATCAACGGCTACTACCTCAAGCAGACGACTGACGATAAGCAGTACGGACGCACCGTCACCACTATCTACGGCGAAGCGGTCGACGACGGGGTACGGGGCCAGGTATTTGCGATTGGACCGGCGGTGTACTTCACCTTTCTCAAGTACGCCAGCGGGGAGATCCGTTGGGCCAAGGAGTTTGATGTCGAGAACCGCCCGGAAGGCGACATGTTGTGGGCCAAGCTGACGATTCCGTTTGCATTGTAGGAGCCGGCTTGCCCGCGATGGCCGTTAACGATGACGCTGGGTACCTGACACCCTGCGGTGTTCTAACGGCTGTCATCGCCAGCAAGCCGGCTCCTGCCTGGGATGCGTAACGTTATCCGGTGTATACCGGCCAGCTTTCGACAATTTTGCCGTCACGCACCGCCAGCAGGTCGCCAAACTGCAGGAGCACCGACTCAGTCTGGGTCGGGCGCAAGAACACCTGGTCGTCGACGTTCAAGCCCACCTGCGGCGAGCCATTGACCATCTCCTGGTTGGAACTGCGGCCATACAATCCATTGCTTTGCAGCCCCGAGGGTGACTCGAACTCGGCCATCCAGTTACCGCCATAGATAAAGAACGTGGCGCGCTGGTTGCGATCCCACCAGGACAACAACCGGGACTTGTCGTCCAGTGCAGGAATATTGACCGCCCCCGTGCTTTTGAGGACCGGTGTGGCGATATAGGCCGCTGGCACATGCTCGCTCAGGGATGGCAAATCGTAATGCGTGGGCTTGAGCATGGCTGTGCCCACCGAGACTTCGCTGCTTAATTGCTCCTGCTCATGTATCCGATAGCTGGGACTGCCTGCCGTATTGAGTGTCAGGCCGTCATGCCACAGACCTGCAAACTGCTGGCGGGTAAAGTCGACAAAGGCGTTGTAACGCAGCATGACCTTATCGAACAACGCCTGGGGTGAGCCAAGGATGCCCGGCACGCCCATGCCGACAAACGGGTCATAGCCCATGAAGCCGGCAAACTCCAGGTGCTGCGGGTGCGCCTGGATCAGCCCGAGCATCTGCCCCAGCACCGCGTTATCGCTGATACCGCCGCGATGCAGGCCCACATCCAGCTCGATATTGATCCGCAGCCGTGTCCCCAGCCCCTGGGCCAGCGCCAGGTATTGTTGCAGGCGCTGCGGCGTGTCCAGCAGCCACTGCAATTGCCGGGCAGGATCGAATGGCCCCTGGTGGCGTTGATAGAACAGCTCGGCAGAACGCACCGGCAACGGCTTGCCCAGCAGAATATCGGCGCCTTGAAACACCTGCGCGTCGTGGTTGAGAAAGGGTTGGTGAAAAGACATCAGACGTTGGGTACCCGCACGCTTGGCGATGTAGGCCAGCAAGCCCGGTGCGGGCAGGGATTTTTCCACCAGCCGCAGGTGCTTGCCGCCCCGCCGGACCGATTGCATCACGATGTCGATGTTGTGGTCCAGGCGATCCAGGTCGACCAGCAGCACCGGGCGCATCGGCCCATGGGCTTTGAGCTGCTGGTTCAACTGGCGAAAATACTCACTGTAGGGCGATCCCCGGTCAGTCGGGCGCAGCAACGCTGCGCCCGCCACCAGCAAGGCACCGGCGCCCAGGGTGCCGGCCATGAAGTGTCTGCGATTCATCAGGCAACTCCCAGGATAGATGACAGGTGTGCATTGAGGAATTTGCCATCGGGATCCAGGGCCTGGCGCACCCGAGTGAACTCATTCCAGCGCGGATACAGGGCCTGCAACGTGCGGGCGTTGAGGGTATGCAATTTGCCCCAGTGTGGCCGCCCGGCGTATTTCCAGAAGATCGGCTCGACGGCGGCAAAAAAGTTGTGATGATCCATGGTGTAGTGCTGGTGCACCGAGATAGAGCAACTGTCGCGACCTTCAAACATGCTCAGGGGAATATCGTCAGCCTTGACGTAGCGGTACTCGATGGGAAACCAGGTCCGCAGGTCCTTGTCGCGGATCAGCTTGAGGATTTCCCGCAGGCAGGCCGGGCCGTGCTCAGCAGGCACCGAATACTCCATCTCGTTGAAACGCACATTGCGCACGTTGGCGTAGATTTCGAACGACTCCGCCACCCGCTCCTGGAAACTGGCGAAATAGCGCAGGCTGTTGAGCAACGTACGGCGCGTTTCGGGAAAGTCGCTGGCATATTTGTCGAGGTTTTCGATAATCGATACAAACTCATTGCCACCCTCCTCTGCCGGGTCGATCGGCGGGGTTGGAGCGTCGCTGGTTTCGTTGAGGGCGATGGACAAGGCGTAGTCGGAATGCGTCACCACCAGCATTTCCCAGTGCTGGTTCTCCCGCGTGTTTTTCGCCACGTCCTCCAGCAGCTCTTCAGTCTTGGCGATCCATTGGCGCTCCCGCAGGCGGTAAGGCTCGCGGTTTTGCAGACGCACGCGGGTGGTCACCCCGAGCGCACCCAGTGACACCCGAGCCGCATTGAACAGCTCGCGCTCACGCTCGGCGTCGCAGTCCAGCACCTCGCCCTGGGCCGTGACCAGTTGCAGGCCAGTGACACCGGCGGAATACGAGGTAAACCCAACCCCGGTGCCATGGGTTGAGGTGGCGATGGCACCCGCCAGGGTCTGGTAGTCGATGTCCGCCATGTTCGGCAGCGCCTGGCCGATGGCCTTGAGTGCCGGGCCCATGCGCGACATGGGCGTGCCAGCGGCGAAGGTCGCTTGCAGGGTGCTGGCATCATGGTCGAGCAACCCATTGAAAAAACTCAGCGACAGTAACGTGCCATCTGTCGGCACCAAGGCACTGAACGAATGCCCCGAGCCCACCGGGCGTATCTTGCCCGGAGCCTGGCGAATGACCTGCACCAACTCTGCCAGGTCCTTGGGCGCCAGCCGTTCAAGGGGCAGGCAACTCTGTGCCCCCGACCAGTTGCGCCAGGGTATCAACCGCGGCGCCCGGGCCAACTGGGCCAGTGCCGGGTTACTGCTCATTGCCATGAACGCACCAGCCACGGCCGAGCGCTGTAACAGTTGCCTGCGTGAAAGCACCATCACCTACCCCATTATTCTTATTGGATGTGAACACCGGCCATAAAACTGATCAGCCCCAGGAACTGCTCCTGCGAGCACTGCATGCACAGGCCCATCGGCGGCATACCGTTGTAGCCGTTGAGGGTATGGTCCAGCAGCGTGTCCGCGCCCTGTGCGACACGCGGGCTCCAGGCCTGGCTATCACCCGTCAGCGGCGCACCGGAGGCCGGGTTGGCATGACAGAGCTTGCAACTGCTGTCGTAGAGCTGGGCCAGGGCCGGATCGGAAGGCATCGCGTTGCTCGCTACCGCACGCGGTGGGGGGTGTTGCGATTTGTCGTCACAGGCTGCTAGCAGGCCGAGCAAGGCCAGCAACAGACCCATGCGGCGGGGGGTCGTAGACCACATAGCCACCCTCTCTGTTTTGTGTGTGAAGAGCTGGGTTCACACTAAGTCAGCAGCGGCACGGCGTTGAGGGTATTGGGGGACACAAAGGGGGCTTGGGCGGACAGGATGGGCCCGCCCTTTCATCGAAGGTTCTGGAGCCGCTCCATCAGGTATCGGCCAATAATTGCGCCAGTCGCGGGCGTAGTTGTGGGTGTTCGGGCACGCGCAAGCCAAACGATTCTTGCAGCAGTGCCAACAGTTCCTCGACATCCGTGATCGTGCGCTTGTCGCTGTCACGGCCTAAATGATGAACTGCGTAGTTGCCATTGTTTAACGTGCGCCGTAGGCCAGGCCCGATCAGCGCCACTTTCAACTGTTGGATGAACGGTGAGTCGGGATGAGTCGAGACATACCAGTTGCCGATTTCATAGTCGAAATGCGACTGCGGCTGCAGGTCGAACACGTACAGCCCGCGCCACTCTTGCGCAACCTGCGCCCACAGGGTGTAGCTACCCTCGCTCAAGGTCAGGCGGTAGGGTTCGTGGGTCGTGGCCTGGGGTGCCTGATTGTCCAGTTGCAAGGGGCTGGTCGGCACCATGCCACCAAATGCGACATCGGTGATGTAACGCACACCCTCAAGGGTCACCAGGCTCAGGCGATGGGTACGCGCGGTGTGTGCATCAGGCGGCCCGCCTATCACCACCCGGCCGGTGATTCCCCGCGCATCGAAGCCCAGCTCTTGCAACAACGCGAGGAACATCTGGTTCAGTTCATAGCAATAACCACCCCGCCCCTCGAACAGGATTTTTTCCTCGATCCTGGCCAAATCAAGGGATACCGGCAGCTGCGACAGAACCGAGAGATTTTCGAAAGCGAAGGTCGTGACATGGCGCAATTGCAACTGCGCCAAGGTCTCCAGCGTGGCCGCTGGCGGGGTGTCATACCCCAGGCGTTGCAGGTACAGGCGGCTGTGGGTCAGGCGAGGAGATTCCTGGGACATGGCGCGATCCTTGGGCGCGAGGCGAAGGGGTTCACTAATACCCTTAACCGTGGTCGCTGCCAATACAGATCTGTAGCAACCGAGCGTAGGAATGCGGCACAAACTTTCTGAACCTTTGTGAGCCTGATTGCATCAACTCCATATCAAAACAGGGAGGCGATATGAGCACGGCAACGATCTACACCATCCAATACAGGCTGCATGGCGAACCCAAATCCTTTGTGGTGCGGGCGGAGGTGATGAATAACGCCGAAGCATGGCACTGGGCCAGCTGTGACGCCGGGGTGGCCCACGTCGGGCGTATTGGCCGGCCTGGCCATGAGCGCACCAAGAAAACCACCCGGCCATGGGCGGAAAAGTACGGCATCACCGAGGTTACCTGGATCGCACCCAAGCACTTGTAGCCGGTGAATTGCCAGCGATGGGGTTGTTGAACCTGGCCGATCACCAAGGGCCCCATCTCCGGCATCGTTCAACTTTCCCACGCCCAACCACAAACCATGAGAAGATGCCGCCCCGCGCAATAACCCTACTTGGCTCATGGAGACTGCCCCCCGCATGTTTGAGATCAAACCTGTCGATCCGCAAACCTATCGTCAGCAGACCCGCCGCAGCACATTGATCGTCGCGGTCATCTTCATTGCCCTGGCCATGTTGCTGTCGAGCCTGGCCGTGATGCTGTTTGGCGAGCCCGGCGGCGACAACTTTCGCTTCAATGTCGGTGGTGTGGTGGCTGGCGTCGTGCTGACCATTGCCCTGGTGCGTGGTCCGCTCTGGTCAAAGGCCTGGCTGGCGCCGGCGATCTATGGCTGGCAGCTCAAGCGCAACCTGATGCGGGTGACGAACGTCATGCACAAGGTGACCGAGCGGGCACAGGCCAACGATCCGACAGCGATGAAGCTGCTGCGGTTCTATCACTTGGGACTGACGCAGATGCACGACCTGGATGCCAATTCCAGCGCACAGGTGCAACTGGTCAGCGAGATCGAACAACATAAGGCGCAGATGAAGGCGCTGGGGATCAAGGCAGAACAAACGCGCCTGGACCCGGCGTGGCTGGAGGCCATGAAGGACAGTTGATCTTGTAGGAGCCCGCTTGCGGGCTCCTGCAGGAGGGATCAGACGGCGACGATCACGCTCAGGTCCAGATGCCCATCCTTGAGCGGCGGGCACCAGTAGTAGCCACCGGTCAACGGCGTACTGATGCGGTACAGGCCATCGACAATCCCGTCTTCCAGGCCGCTCATGCGGCGCAATTGGGCCTCAAAGGCGTCGAAAGAGTGACCGAACGCGAGGAACATCAACCCCGCCTGGCCATTTTCCGCCCAAGGCATGGAGCGGCGCACCACAAAGGCTTCGGGGCTGAAGCTCTCCTGGGCGGTGCGCTTGACGTGGGCGGACTCTGGAGCGTCGTCCAGCTCTTCGTTATCGCCATGGCGACGACCGATGATGTGGTCGCGCTCCTGGGCCGGCAGGGCGGCGAAGCCGTCCAGGTCGTGCTGCCATTGCTGGATCGCGGCGAAACTGGCGCCGCTGCCTGCGACTGCGGCTTCGACTGCCGCATCGTCGTGGGGGTTTTCGGTGCCATCTTCGTAGTCGGTCAGGTCGAAGCCGGTCTTGTAGCGGAAACCTTCCGTCATCTGCACCAGGCGAAACGCCGGCGCCAGGGCTTTTTCAAAGGCCCGGCTGCGCAGCAGCAATTCACCCCGGTCTTCACCATGCAGCCAGCACCATAAGGCCTGTTGGGTCGACGGGTTGTTGGCGCCCGGCCCCGAGGTGTGCGGGAAGCTGCGCAGCCCTTCGATGTGCGCGCCGAGTGCCTTGACCAGCGGCTCACCCAAACCCACCACCACTGCCGAGTCGACCAACTGCACCAATGCGTCGAGCGCTGCCGGCACAGCGTCGATGGACTCGACGGTAAAAAACAGATGGCGTGCCTGCAACGGCACCGGTGCGGCAAGAATGCCCGGCTGGTACTGACTCATATGAACTCCTTCAAGAAAGCCGCGTAGTTTACCCGGCACAGCCCCACTGTGCGTAGGGAAATACGTGTAAGCCTTGCAACAGAGCCCTCGGATGGGGGAATCTCTGACCCAAGCTGTGCAACCACTCCAGGGGTAGCGACATGACCACCAATCACCTGCTTGCCAATCTGTTTCCCACCGCCGATGACATTCCCGAACAATTTCGCCTCGCCGCCCCCATCGAGCAACGCGACTACCTGGTCGACGGCCAATTGCATATCTGGGATGGCCCCTTGGCCCAGGTCCGTAGCCCAGTCCAACTGGCGGGCGCTGACGGCGACACTGCGGTGATTATCGGCAGCACGCCGCTACTGGATGCCGAGACCGCTCTGCTCGCCCTCGACGCCGCAGTGCGCGCCTATGACCGTGGCCAGGGCCAATGGCCAACCCTGCGCGTGGTCGAGCGTATCCAGCACGTCGAGGCGTTTTTGCGGCGCATGCGCGAACAGCGCGATGCCGTGGTGAAACTGCTGATGTGGGAAATCGGCAAGAACCTCAAGGACTCCCAGAAAGAATTCGACCGCACCTGCGACTACATCACCGACACCATCAATGCCCTCAAGGAACTGGACCGTCGCTCCAGCCGCTTTGAACTGGAGCAGGACACCCTGGGGCAAATCCGCCGCGTACCCATGGGCGTGGCGCTGTGCATGGGCCCCTACAACTACCCGCTCAATGAAACCTTCACCACGCTGATCCCGGCCCTGATCATGGGCAACACCGTGGTGTTCAAGCCCGCCAAGCTCGGTGTGCTGCTGATCCGTCCATTACTGGAGGCCTTCCGCGACAGCTTCCCGGCCGGTGTCATCAACGTCATCTATGGCAGCGGCCGTGAGACGGTCAGTGCACTGATGGCCAGCGGCAAGGTGGATATCTTTGCGTTTATCGGCACCAACAAGGCCGCCAGCGATTTGAAGAAACTGCACCCGCGCCCACATCGCCTGCGTGCAGCACTGGGGCTGGATGCGAAAAACCCCGGCATTGTACTGCCGGAGGTCGATCTGGATAACGCGGTCAACGAAGCCGTCACCGGCTCGCTGTCCTTCAACGGCCAGCGCTGTACCGCGCTGAAAATCCTGTTTGTGCATGAAGCCGTGGTCGAGCGTTTCATCGAGAAGTTCAACCACAAACTCGCCACCCTCAAACCGGGCATGCCCTGGGAAGACAGTGTGTCGCTGACACCGTTGCCGGAGATAGGCAAGGTCGACTACCTCAACGGCCTGGTGACCGATGCCGCGCAACACGGGGCCAGGGTGGTGAACCCCAATGGCGGTGCCAGCCGTGGCTCGTTCTTCTACCCGGCGGTGCTGTACCCGGTGAACCCGCAGATGCGCGTGTATCACGAGGAACAGTTCGGCCCGGTGGTGCCCATCGTGCCCTACCGCGACCTCGACACGGTGATCGACTACGTCCTGGAATCGGATTTCGGCCAACAACTGAGTATCTTCGGCACCGACCCGGCACAGGTCGGGCGCCTGGTGGACACCTTCGCCAATCAGGTGGGCCGGATCAACATCAACGCCCAATGCCAGCGCGGCCCCGATACGTTCCCGTTCAATGGCCGCAAGAACTCGGCCGAGGGCACACTGTCGGTGCATGACGCCTTGCGGGTGTTTTCAATCCGCACCCTGGTGGCAACCAAGTTCCAGGACAGCAACAAGGCGCTGATCAGCGATATCATTCGTGACCGGGCGTCGAGCTTCCTGACTACCGACTATATTTTCTAACCCCTGTGGGAGCGGGCTTGCCCGCGATGCAGGCACCTCAGTACAGGTGATGTTCTCGCAGGCATGCCTGCTCCCACATCCAGATGAGGCCCTCTTAATCCCGATGAATCTGCCGCCCTTCGCCCGCCGCCTGTTGCGGCCACTGCTCGATCCCTATCGTCGTTATCGTCACGCCAAGCTGATCCACGCCATACGGGTTTCAATCGGCCTGCTCGCAACCATTCTGCTGACCACCGGTATCAACCTGCCCCACGGTGAATGGGCGTCGGTGACCATGCTGGTCGTGATTGGCGGCTTGCAGCATCACGGCAATATCGGCAAAAAAGCCGTGGAGCGGGCCTATGGCACGCTGATCGGTGCCAGCGTTGGCCTGCTGCTGGTGGCGCAGCAGGCTTACCTTGGCCAACCATTGTTGACCTACCTGTTGATGTCAGTGGTATGCGGCTTCTTTTCCTATCACGCCATCGGCAAGGGTGGGTACACCGCGCTGCTATCAGGGATCACCGTGTTTATCGTCGCCGGCCACGGGGATAACCCCCTGTCCGACGGCCTGTGGCGCACCGTCGACATCTTGATCGGCATCGCCCTGGCCCTGGCGTTTTCCTTCGCCCTGCCGCTGTATGCGGTGTATTCCTGGCGCTATAACCTGGCCAGCGCCCTGCGTGATTGCGCCACGCTCTACAGCCGGATCATCAGCGGCCAGTCGGTCACCGATGATGAGCACCTCAAGCTGCTCAATCGCCTGAATGCGGCGATGCTGCAATTGCGTTCGCTGATGCCATCGGTGTCCAAGGAAGTGCGGATCTCCATGACCGAGCTGGACGCGATCCAACGGCATTTGCGCCTGTGCATCAGCACGCTGGAAATTCTCGGCAATACCCGCCCTGATCCACGGGATGAGCAGGCCATGGCGCGCGTGCAGTTGGCGCTCAAGACACAACATCGGCAGATTCGCGTGCAGCTGATCGGGATGGCGCGGGCCCTGCAATCAGGCGCCACACAGCGGTTGGAGCGTACCGGCCAGGCGGTGCCTGATACACAAGCAGCCCTGGAGGCTCCGGTGCACAGTGCGCTGGATGGCTATCGGTTATTGACCGCGCAGTTGGCAGCCAATGTCGACGCGATGCACGCACGATTGGCGAAAAGTGCCAAGGCCTGGAAGATCTGAAGTTTTTAACGCAAAAGTACATTCCTACAATTGTTCTTACATTTTTTTCACGTTTTATTCACATCCCCAGACGTAGTGTGAAGCCTCATCCGTTACAAACGTTGCATATCAAGCCCGCCGCCCCAGCGGGCTTTTTTTTGCGCGCGATTTAATAAGCAGCACGGGAGCTGTCCTGCTCCCGTACTTGCTTGTGTTGAATGGATCAGCGCGCGACTTTACTGCTGGCCGGCATGGTGGACTGTTCGCGAATTGCACGCTGGGTATCGAGTACCCGCGCCAGCGCGGTTTCGGCTTCCGGGCTTTGCTGCGGCACACGAATGGCCGCCGAGACCAGCGTGATCAGCTTGGCCATGACTTCCGCGTCCGTGGCCGGGCGCCCCAGGCTCATGGAGTTCATCAGCAGGCGCAGTTCGGTACCCGCCATCACCCCGGAAATCGCCTTCAGGGCAAATTGCAGACGCACCCCCAGCTCATTGCGCGGCAGGTCGGGCAACGCCAGGGCGAAGGCTTCGAAGAAGCGCTGGAACACTGGCTGGTAGTGGACCTTGAGGTATTCCTGGATGAACGGCGAAGTATCGCTGTAGACCCGGCCGAGGAAGCGGATAAAGGAGCGCCCTTCACCGCTGGCCGGATCACTGCGCTCCAGGCCCATGGCCGGGGCGAACAGAACACCGAGCAAAGTATCGCAATCGAGCGGGCCGTCAGACTCGGCCTCGCAGCGGGCAAGCAACTCCAGGCGCTGCTCGTTGAGCGGCTCCAGGCGCTGCATCAGTAATGTTTTCATCAGGGAGTCCTTGTCCCCGAAATGATAATTTACCGCGGCGAGGTTGACCTGGGCCTTCTCGGTGATTTGCCGCAACAACACGGCGTCGTAGCCGTACTTGATGAAAAGAGCCTCTGTCGCATCCAGCAGTCGAGTCTTGGTTACATTTGGAGCGCTGAGTTTCTTCGCGACCATATAAGTTCCACAGGGGAAATATGTTTTAAAAAAAAATTTGATTTTTTATACCGGGGCGGGTGTGCGAAAGCAAGCAGTGACACTGCACCCTACTATCCAAACGCATTGCTGGTCGCCCTTTAAACGGTTTCCAAAGAGTAGCCCCAGGCGTTTTCCAGCGGTTGGCATCGGCTCTTTCACGCGAAAAACCGCTCTATGTCTGTAGCTGGCGAAGCCGCTGGATCACAGTTACTATTCAAACAATGTTTTTAAAAAAAGAATAAAAACCAGCTGTTGGCAATCGCACCGCAGGCTCTGAAGATGTTACAAATATTTTCAGGATGCGCCGGATTGCCAAAGCGCAAGGCGTAGTCATGATGACAGATACCCCAACGCTCCCAGGCTTTATTTCTCTGCAAGGCATCGGTAAAAGCTATCAATTGGCCGGACAGCACCTGGCCATTCTCAATGACGTCAACCTGTCCATCGCCCGCGGAGAAAGCTGCGGCATCCTCGGCGCCTCCGGTTCCGGCAAAAGTACCCTGCTCAATATCCTCGGCCTGCTGGACCTGCCCGACTGCGGCGCCTATCGCTTCGCCGGCCATGACATTTTCAACGCCACGCCGGATCAACTGGCTGCCATCCGCAACCAGCAGATCGGCTTTGTATTCCAGAGTTTCAACCTGCTGCCACGCCTCAGCGCCCTGGACAATGTCGCCCTGCCCCTGAGTTATCGCGGCGTATCGCGCCAGGAGTCGGTGGCGCGCGCCCTGCATATGCTGGAGCAGGTAGGCCTGGCCGAACGGGCCCATCATCGCCCCGCCGACCTGTCCGGCGGCCAGCGCCAGCGGGTGGCGATTGCCCGGGCCCTGGTGGGCGC